>JBJSWM010000795.1:0-936 GCA_046085865.1 Pirellulaceae bacterium | reverse complement strand
CTTAGTCGAGTCGGGAAGAGCTCGGGAAGGTAGATCGCAAAGCCGGCGAAGGGTGCCAGCTGCGCAAACCCCATCAGGGAGCTCATCCAGAGGTCGGATCGGTCGTTGAAGTTGCGGAAGAAGAAAATCGTGCATGCCAGGGCTAGCAGGAAGCCGATGGCGAACGCCTTGCGGCGACCGATCGATTGGGCGAGTCTTGCGAAGGCGAGCATCCCGACGAAGGCGCCGATGTTTTGAGCGATCAGGTTGTAGGCGGTCCAACGTCCTTTGGCCGCCGAAAGGGCTGGTCCTTCCAGACCTTCGGCTTTTAGGGAGCGTTCGAGGGCTGATGAGACCAGTTCGGGACTGAAGAAGCCGACCCCCCAAAGACCGACGACCCCAGCAACACAAAGAATCATTCCCAGCAGTGCGTGGCGTCGCCACAGGGAGTGTCCGAAGAGGCTGGAGTAGGATCCCATGCCAAGCTTGGGGTCGGCTTTGGCGATCTCCTTGGCGCGAACCCATTTCTCCGGTTCCTTGACCAGAAACATGATGAACAGGCAGAGGAATGCGGGAACCGCGCCGATCCAAAACATGTACTTCCAACTGATGTTTGGGGAGACCGACGCCAGGGAGAGACTGATCAGTCCGGCAGTGACGTTGCCGACAGCCGAAAGCGATTGAAGCCAACCGAGTGCCTTGGAGCGAGCGCGTTCGGGAAGTGCGTCCGCGATCAGGGCGACTGCCAGACCAAAAACCCCACCGACTCCCAGACCAGTGATGAAACGGTAGATCGCAAACTCGGTGTAATTCTGCGACAGGGCGCTCAGGCCGGTGCTGATCGAATAGAGCAAAACGGTGACAGCCAGCATCTTGGCGCGACCAAAGCGATCGCCGAGGCTGCCGAAGATTAGCCCCCCGACGGCCCAGCCGGCGACGAAAATCGATGTCGCATAG
>JBJSWM010000794.1:0-559 GCA_046085865.1 Pirellulaceae bacterium | reverse complement strand
AGCGAATCGTGTGAAGCTAGGGGTGTCCAGCCGGTTTGAATGGTTTGCTGGGATGGAATCAGACGAAATCGTTCGCCGCCCGACTGAAGGTCGGTCTCACAATCGATCAGTTTCTCCGTCGCGGCACCCTCCAACCGCTCTACCTTCCTGGTGTCATCGGGAAGCGAACTTAGGGAACGCGATTCCCATGCCACTCCGATTCGGCTGCGCCAGACCCGGAGCCGAAACAGCGGGGGCCTAGGAGTCACATGCATCGCTTCCATGACTCGCAACTTTCCCTGTTCGTCGGGAATCACCTGCCAGTCACCAAGGGACAGCACCAGCCGCTCAGTCACTTGTCCCTGGGAATCCAATCGCTCTAGCATCCCACCTACCTCTTGCGGCTCCAAGGGGACGCGAGTTGTGCTTGTTCCTGTTGGTTGAATGATCGACATGGTGACGCACTTCCTTGTCGAGTGTCTGCAGCCGACGCATTTTCTCTTGAGAGCTTGTCCCCGATTGCCGACGGCGCGGTCTTTGATTGGGGTCAAGCAGACGGGCGGCCATCGTCTACATCGTC
>JBJSWM010000793.1:0-8831 GCA_046085865.1 Pirellulaceae bacterium | reverse complement strand
CCCCTTCAAGGTGGACTTCGTCTTGATGATCGGGCAGCCATCCTTGCTGGCGGGGACAATGGGCCATCGGTCGACCTGAACTCGCCGGACACCAGTCTTTTACTGCAGGTGTTGCAGTATCGTTTGGGCGACCTGGAGATGCCGCCGGCCGGTAAGTTGCCGGACCATCAGATCGCACTTCTGGAGGAATGGATCGCCAGGGGGCTACCGATGCCGGAGATTTCCCGCAAGGCGACTCCTGCGGACCGCGTCGATTTGGAGCAAGGGAGGAATCACTGGGCGTTTCAGCCTCTATCGGATCGACCGGCCCCGGTGTCATCGCACCCCGATTGGTCGAATTGGCCGAACGGTCCTGCCGATTCCTGGATCGCTGCAACGCTAGAGTCGCAGCGGCGGGGGCCGGTGGAGGCATCCAGTCGTCGGGCATGGATGCGCCGTGCTTCGATCGATCTGCTAGGGGTGGCCGCTACCTATGATCAGATCGAAGCCTTTGTCAGTGATTCGCGGGATGACGCCTATGAACGTCAGGTCGATGCATGGCTTGCCAGTCCCAGGTTGGGGGAAAAATGGGGACGCAGCTGGCTGGAACTGGTCCGATACAGCGACGTGCTGGAAGAGTGGGCGGAAATCCACCATGCGTATCGTTATCGGGACTGGGTCGTTCAGGCAATCAATAGCGATCTGCCCTATCCCCAATTTGCCTCCTACCAATTGGCGGCCGATCAGATCCCAGATGCGAAACCGGAAGACCTTGCTGCCCTTGGCATGATTGGCATCAGTCCCTCGTACTGGAAGGAACTTCAGCTGCCGGTCGAAATCATCAAGATGATTGTGTCCGACGAATACGAAGAACGAGTCCACACCTTCTCCAGTACCTTCCTTGGGATCAACATGGCGTGCGCCAGGTGTCACGACCACAAGTTCGACCCGATCACGACGGAAGACTATTACGCGCTAGCTGCGGTGTTTGCCAACACCCGCATCATCAATCGGGTGCTCGACCAACAGATCGATTCCCTTGCAGTACTGGATGCCAAATCCAAGCTAAAGCAGTGGGAACCGAAGCTCCAGCAATCGACCAGCGCGATGGAACCGCTTCGGAAGAAGGAGGCGGAAGGAACGCTGACAGTTGAGGAAACGGAAAAGCTGTCGAACCTGCAGAAGGAACTGGACGGATTGAAGGAGCAGATCGAGGCAGCCAGGAAGACTCCCGGCATCGATCTCCCGAGTGCGCCGGGTGCGATCGATGCCCGACTGCAGGTGCTGGAGGCGGTGGGTACGCATGGAAGCCGCATCGAGTACTCACCGCAGATGGCTCCCATGTCCGTGGAGATACGCGGCAACCCGAATCGACTTGGAGAGGCCATCGAGCCTCGGTTCGTGTCGGTTTTATCGACCGGAGTCGACTCCTTTGGAACGCAGGGGAGTGGCAGGAAGCAATTGGCTGAATCGCTTTTCCAAGATGCCCGTCCCCTGGTGGCTCGGGTCATGGTCAATCGCATCTTTGCGCAATTGTTTGGCCGCGGCATCGTGGCGACTCCTAGCGACTTCGGGAACCAGGGAATCCCTCCAAGTCATCCAGAATTGCTCGATCACCTCGCATCCCAGTGGATCGCTCACCAATGGTCCATCAAGTGGCTGCTCAGAGAACTAGTCCTCTCGTCGACCTATCGCCAGCGAATGGCTCTGGAGGAGGACGAGCGGAGTCGGCCGGAGGTATTTGCAGCGTATCCACTTCGTCGCCTGGAGGTGGAGTCATGGCGAGACAGTGTGTTGCTGGCGACCGGATCGATCGACTGGACGATGGGAGGTATCCCACAGGATTTAAGCGATGCCGGAAATGTGAGGCGCACCCTTTATGGGTTGATCAAGCGACGGGAATTGAATGATCTCCTTCGGCTGTATGACTTCCCGGATCCTTTGACCCACAGCCCCTCTCGCATTCCGACGACAACGCCCCTCCAGCAGCTGTTTGTCCTCAACGGACCGTTTCTCCGGCAGCAGGCAGAGGCACTTGTCGATAGGCTGAATCGGCAGGCTGGGTCCGACCGAAAAGTGCGGATTGAGCAAGCCTACCGTTGGGTATTTGGCCGGGATCCCGAAGAGGCGGAAGTGGAGTTGGCGGAGCAATTTCTGGATCCTGACCATCCGCAGGTTTGGCACCAGTGGGCTCATGCCCTGCTGAGCAGCAACGAACTGGCCTATCTCGAATAACAGGGACCATCGGCATGGCAGCATTCCATCGGCGCCACTGGCTTCAGCACACGGGAAGCACACTGGGGGCTCTTGCCGTCGCGCAAGGACTCGATCTGCACGCTGCGACTGGCCCTCATTTTGCGCCACGCGCCAAGCGGATCATTCATCTGTTCATGAATGGTGGTCCTTTTCAATGCGATCTTTTTGATCCCAAGCCCGATCTGAATCGTTTTGCCGGCCAAAAACCACCAGGGGCCGACCTGCGCACCGAACGCCCGACCGGCAATTTGATGGCGGTCCCTTTTCGATTCTCGCAGCATGGGGAAAGCGGGCTTCCGGTCAGCGAGCTTCTACCACGGACGGCGCGTCTGGCCGATGAACTTTGCGTGATTCGTTCGATGCACACCGACAACCCCAATCACGGTCCAGCGCTCTTCATGATGAACAACGGGACGATCACCCCCAATCGCCCGACGCTGGGCGCTTGGCTCTCCTATGGGCTGGGGAGCGAAAACGAGAATCTCCCCAGTTTTGTTGCCTGCTGCCCAGGACGCCCCGTGCGGTTTGCCGAATTGTGGAGCAGTGCGTTTCTGCCAGCGGAGCACCAAGGAACTTATGTCAATCACTCCCAGCTAGACCCCAGGAAGATGATTCCGTTCCTCTCTTCCGATCCATCGCAACCGCTACCCAAATCGCAACGCCAGCAGCTCGATCTCCTCCAGCAACTCAACCAACGCCACGCCCAGACGCTTGGCCTGCATCCCGACCTGATGGCTCGCATCCAGTCGATGGAAACCGCCTACCGCATGCAGATGGAGGCGAGTGATGCATTCGACATCCAGAAGGAGCCGGAGTCGGTGAGGGAGGAGTACGGGAAAAGCGACTTTTCCAACGGATGCCTTCTGGCAAGGCGGCTGGCCGAGCGGGGGGTGAGGTTCATTCAGGTCTATTACGGGAATGGCCAGCCCTGGGACACCCATGCCGGCCACACCGAGGCGACCCGCAAGCTTTGCCTCGATATCGACCGCCCGGTGGCGGCCCTGCTGTCGGATCTGAAACGACGAGGCATGCTGGAAGATACCCTGGTGCTGTGGGGGGGCGAATTCGGAAGAACACCGACGACCGAAGGGTCGGATGGACGCGACCACAACCCATGGGGATTCACCGTCTGGATGGCTGGAGGTGGGGTGCGGGGTGGGATGGCCCATGGTGCCACCGATCCTTTTGGTTTCAAAGCAGTCGAAAATAAAGTGCACATCCACGACCTCCATGCCACCCTCCTGCATCTAATGGGTTTCGACCATACGCGGCTGACCTACCGGCACGCCGGCCGCGACTACCGATTGACCGATGTCTTCGGCAAAGTGATTCAGCAAGTCCTTTCGTGAGCCGCCCCCTTTTCCCAGTGGAAAACTACGCCACCAATTGAGATACTGTTCAGGTTGGGTGCGAGGCGATTTTCTCTTTTCCTCCTTGTTCATCGACAGCTGCACCATGCATCTCCCTTCTCTTGCGCGCATGACCCGTTGGTGTTTGTTGGTTCTTTCGATGGGTCTGACGGCTCTTGGGGCCGACTACAAGGAAGGGGAGGAAATCGAGGTTTTCTTCCTCAATGAATGGCGTCCGGCCAAAGTCCTGGATGTCAACAAACAGGGGCTGGTGCAGGCCGAGTTTCAGTTTGCCAATGCAGCCAAGGTCGAGGTCTTCAAACCGGAGGCGGTCCGAGCGAAATACGAATCGGGAGCGATCTGGCGGGGACGCAACTGGTCGGATGCTTCCGGCAGCTTCAAGATCAAAGCCGCTCTTCTTGCCGTGCTTCCCGACAAAGTCCAGTTGCGAAAGACCGATGGCCAGGAGATCGAGGTGCCGATCGCCAAACTCAGCGAAAGCGATCAGAAGTTCCTCAAGAAAATTCGCTCCGAAGCTGGCGGCGGAAGCCCGATCGCTTTGGCGCCGAAGATCGAGGCCTTCGACCTGACCTACAACGCGTTCGGTGAAAAGGCACAGGGATCTGTCGCAATCCCCGCCGGCAAGTTGGCGCAGTCCTCCGGATTTCAGCTAGATCCTGACCCGATTCGCAGCAGCCTGAAGATGCAACAGGCAGGTGTGGGGATACCACAAGCTAACTTCTTCGATAACCTGGGCAGCGTCATTCCTTTGGGAGGCCCCGATGGCTGGATGCTAGTGGGACTTGAGGATATGCGAGGCAGTCAGGCGGAAGCGCCGACGCGCATCTACTGGGCATCGCTGGCCAAATCCCAGTTCAAGTCGATGCACGCTTTTCCCAGCGGCCTGACTCTGCTGGACTACCACCCCGGTTCCAAACAGTTGCTGACATTCACCACGGTGGGAGAGGATACCTTCCAAAGCGATCCCTTGCTGACCATCTGGTCGGTCCAGCCGAATTCGACCGAACCGACGGGAGTGATCAGCTGGAAGGCAAGACTGGGCGAGGGAAAGCACCTTGGCAATGCCCCTCCATGGGCTCGTTTTGTCACCGGGAACCTCGTGCTGCAGCGCGATAGCGACCACCGGATGATCGGATGGGATATCCAGAACAAAAAAATCGCTTGGTCGACGGCACAGGAGTCGTTTTTCGCTCCGGAACCGTTGCTGTCTCCAGGAGGCAAGTACCTGTTCCTGCCGGAAGACAAGCGGGTGCGCATTCTCGATCCCAATCAAGGGGAACTGCTGGGATCTGTCGAACTGACAGCTTCCTGTTCCGGCCTGGCGCTGCATCAAGATGGTCGCAAACTGGCGATCCTCGCCAACATGCATCTTCTGATCGTCGACTTGACTGGGAAGGACCCAATTCGGGAAGTGGATGCTTCCACGGTAGGAACGCCCTTTGCCACCAAAATCGATTGGGTCAACGATGATCTTCTCGCCGTTTCGACGGGACAGCGAGACTTTATTCTCTTCAGCCTCGATAAGGGACTGCCTGCGTGGAGCTATTCCTTCGACATCAATGTCTATCGCGCGGAAAGTCGAAGTGGTCGAGCCAGGTCGCTGATCGATGGCCATCTCTGCTACGCCGCAGCGCTGGAAGGAGTCCAGGAGGGATACGTCGTGGGGGCAGTAAAAATCCCCGAACCGGCGGTGCTTGAGGCGGTCGCTAAAATTCAGAAGAAGGACTACATGCTTGCCGGACCTGGAACAAAAGTGCGGGTGCAGGCCAACGGGGATCAGGCGTCGACGGTATTGGAAAAACTGCGAAAGCAAGTGGTAGACAACCAGTGGGTCGAAAGCAGCAACGCCGAATTCCTACTGGCTGGTGAAATCAAGACGATTCCAGCGCAGACCACCCAGTACCAGAATACGATGACGCGCGAGGTCGTATCGGTCACTATCTCGCCGATCGTCTCTTCGATGGTGCTCAGTCGTGGTCAAGAGGTTGTTTGGCAGAGCGCCAGCAGCAGTGGCGTCCCGCCAATCGTCCGGCTGGAAGAGGGAAAGAGCCTACAAAGCGAAGCAGACCAATGGCAAAAGCCCGATGTCGATTTCTTTTCTCGCCAGGATGTGCCGCAGGAAGTCATGGATCCGAAAAAACGAGGGGGAGTTGGCACCAGCGATGTGACGCTGAAGGGATTGGTGCCACGCCGCTGATCGGCGGCAATCCGATCTTTGCCTCCCCCGTTGCAACTTCGATGCGATCGATCCAATTCGGATCAGAGTTTTTTGCGCATTTGGTACAGCCACCGCAGTGCGGTGTTCATCATGGCTTCTCCAGCTCCCACTTCCGCAGGTGCCACCGTGGTGTCGGCGCCATAGCCTCCTTCGGCGGCCGCCTCAATCGTCGGGAAGTATTGGTGGTAACCATTGGCATAGCCGCAGAAGATCAGTTGCTTCACCCGAGCCCGCTCGCGCAGGTGGATGGCATGCTGGCAGAAGAATTCTCCAGATCCAGCAACCAGAGCGATCTCTTGATTGATGAGGGCCACCGTCAGGCGGGGCCGAATTCCCTCTTCGTACTCGTCGACAAAGGTCGCCACCAATTCGGGAAAGAAAGCGATCGAGTAAGCGCCGATGACGACGGGATTCTTGAAGTTGGTGCGGGAGTCGAACTGAAAACGTTCCTCGCGCACGTCCAGGCTAGGACGGCGAGGCTGACTGGAGGTAAGGGTTCCAGCCAACTGGACGACCTGCCTGCCCAGGGCTCTCCCAAAGGCAGCATGGTCTCCGTGTCCTGAGCGATCGGTGGAGCAGTCTCCCGATGCGCCTTGCAGAAAAATCGCCTGCCCCCCAAGCGCCGCCTCCACCTCCGTCCGCATCGCACCGACAAAGTCGCTGGAGAAAAGTCGTCGATCTTCGGGGATGCTTGTCGGGTGAGCGGCGAAATTGACGAGGGTACCGATGGTTTTGCCGTTGGAGGCATCCTGAAACCGGAGCACCTGCAGGGATCGGTCGAGCGGGATAGGCGAGATCTTGGAATGACGATTGCGGTTGTAACCAGTTAGCTCGGTCGATCCATACTGCAGCGATGCCTCGACACGATTGGCGTCCGCCTCAACAATCGCTTCGATAATCCGATCCTCCATCATCGCGACGTAGGCGATCGCATCATCGAATCGTCCCTTTCCCCTCCCGGCGCGATCGCTGAGCTCCACGACAGGACCATGATGCGTATGCGATCCGGCGATGATCGAATGCTCGATGCCAGCTCGCGCGGCAATCGCCTCCCGAATCCTACCCAGAGAAGCCTCAGAAGGGGATCGACCAAGATCCAGTCCAACGATCGCCAGCTTCTTGCCTTCGATGGCGATCACCATGGCGGTCGCCTGGAGGGGATCCAGTGTCCCTTCCGAAAGCTGGGCATGGCGCGATCCATAACCCCACATCGGCACCGGCTTCTCGGGAGTCACTTCGCGAACGGCAGTGCCTGCAGTCCAGCCAGGTGACAGTTCCGCTCTTGACTTCGGCACAGGGAGCTGAAGAGTCAGAAGAAGAATGGGGATTTCGATAAAAAGACGTCGATGCAATCCAGCCAGGAAAGACATGCCAGCCTCCGGTAGGGACTCGAGACTCCAAGGCTCGGTGCGAGATCCAGCGATGCGAGCGACATCGATTCGACCTCGGGCACCCAATGAAGGGGAGGGTAGAGCATTCCGCTAGCCATTGCAACCGGCCCTTCCCACGCTGTGCAGGGAAGCTCGGTTGCCGTTAGGATGGTTCGCGAAGATGCCCAGCGCAGGGAGCCTGCAAATGAACGATCAAGTCCATTTCCGATCGATTCGCCCCGTCGTGACTTGGTGGCCTGCCGTCATGACCTGGATGGCAGCGGCGATGGCCAGCTAACACTTGGTCGCGCAAGTGCCACCAGTGGAGTCCGCTTCGAACCGCTTTGAAAACTTAGAGGTCCTGGGTGCACTGCCGGCCGATCAGATCGGCAAGATCATGAACCTCGCCTCGCAAGCCCTCGGGGTCCAGTGCAGCTATTGCCATGAGGGAAATCGATTCGCCAGCGAAGCCAATCCGATGAAGGAGGAGGGGCGAAGGATGTTCCGCATGACGCTGGAACTCAACGATCGGCACTTCGAGAGCAAGGCGATGGTCAGCTGTTTCACCTGCCATCGCGGGCATAAGATCCCCTCGCCTTCCCTGCATGCGCTGATCGAATCCCATGCGGTACTGGAGACGGAAGAGTCATGGAAAGCCGTTCCACGCGAAGGGAGAGACACCTCCCAGCAACTGCTCGATCGAATCCGCCAAGCGAAACCATTGCGACTGGCGCATCCGGTGACGTTGGAAGGGGTCCGTATCGAACCCAGCGGGCAGGAAATCCCCGAAAGGCTCTGGCTGCATCCCGATGGAAGGACGCGACTGGAGACCCGTTATGGAAAGACAATTGTTTCCGAAGGGTGGAATGGCCAGCGGGCTTGGAAGCTGGTGGGAGAGCAGCCGATTGCGCTTCGGCAGGATGAAGCCGACCAGATTCAGCGCGAGGCAATGATCTGGACCGGCAGTGCGGAAAACGGCTGGACAGACAATGGCTGGACATTGGAGTTCGATGAAGGGTGGTTCACCAAAGGGGGGACCGTGGCCAATGCGATGACCGGCCTTTTGGCTGGCCGCTGGAAGGAAACGTTGTGGGTGGAAGATAGTTCCTCTTCAGGACACTTAATGGAGCGACTGTGTCGCATCCCGACGGCTCTTGGAGACTATGAGTATCGGGTTCGATACGACCAATGGCGACCCGTCGCAGGCCGCCCCATTCCCCATCGGCTTTGGTTCGATCAGCCAGCGATCCAATGGATGCGACGGATCGACCGTTGGGAAGCCCTCCTTTCGGAAGACCCAAACATCTGGGAAGCGACGCAGCTCGCACCCTGAGCCCCATTCGGACGCTCCGGCCGCTCCGCCGAATTCCAGCGCGTCTCTCGGGGCTTCAACCGCTCCGCCGACAAAGAAGATTTCGTCAGGCCAGTCGTACTCGCACTCAGTGAAACGGTACTCGCACTCAGTGAAACGGTACTCGTACTCAGTGAAACGGTACTCGCACTCAGTGAAACGGTACTCGTACTCAGTGAAACGGTACTCGTACTCAGTGAAACGGTACTCGTACTCAGTGAAACGGTACTCGCACTCTGTGAAACGGTACTCGTACTCAGTGAAACGGTACTCGCACTCAGTGAAAC
>JBJSWM010000792.1:0-5547 GCA_046085865.1 Pirellulaceae bacterium | reverse complement strand
GCAAAGGCGAGTCCTGTTATGGAGTCGTGGAAGGATTTGGTTGCTGCTGATTTCCAGAACCGAATCCTCCCAATGAGCGGTGTCGATCTCCCAGTTGGCGTACCCCGCTTCCCGAATCCCACGCCCCTGAGATGGAGGGTGTGGATCCAGGCAATCCAGTTTTGCAATCTCCGATGGCAAACGGCCGCACTGGAGAAAGAATCGGAAAGCTACAGCCCACCAAGCCGATGCATCGGCAGGATGGGTAGAGAACGCGATGCAAGCCAAAGAGCTTCCCTCGAGATTCCGGTTTATCCCTAGGCTTTGGCAACGATCTAGCATGGCTACCGCACTCATGGTGTACGTCCCTCATTTCGACGAAAGCAATCGTCGCGAAGATCCGGTTTCGTCTTCTCAACGATTTTCCGAACTGGAAATCTCTAATATGCGAAACCGATCGTCTGCTACCTGATTCGATTTGCCTGAATCTTGCGGGCTCAATTCACGTCGCCATGCAGAGAGAAATCGATGTAGCGGTGAGGGATGGAGTTCGTGGCCGCGATCGATAAACATCACTGCCCTCTCAGGATGTCGCTCTTCAGGAAGCCCTGTGGCGAACTGGTTCGTCGGTACGGATGCCACTTCCGCCATAGCGGCGCTAGACATTTCATTGCCTTCGGTTGAATCGCTATGGTCTTGGACTGCATCGCTTTTTTGGCCGCCATATGGAGTTGGATCCCCATCGATGATCGGCGCGGACGTCGAGCGTGGGGTAATCGAAGTTTGCTCCTTGTCGCTTGCCCCGCTATCGGACTGCGTCTGGTTCAGCTCGATGAACTCAATCCACTCGCCCGATCCCGATTCGACCGTCAGGTTCTGGGAGAATTGGTGGTCATCCGCTTGATGAAGCCCCTGCAGAGCGGCCCAGGCACGTTCCACCAACGGCGGCTCGATGGGACGACTGTTTTCATCGATTGCCAATCGAAGAGAGAAATCCAAGAGGTAGTCGATCCAGCGCGGGTTCCCCTGCGTCAGGTGATGGATCGACCGTATCGCTTCCTCTGAGAGCAGTTGCAACGCATCGCCACCCGACATTCTAATTTTCGTTAGAATGACGTCGCGACTTTCCTCGGCTCGGTAGAAGGGAAGGAAGCTGCGGAGCGCGATGCGATGGTGCAGGGACTGCAATCGCGGTTGCAAAAGAACATGCTCCAGATGTGGCGTACCCAGGAGAACGTATCGGACGCGAGGAGTGCGGCCATCCGTCCAGTCGCCCATCAGCAACAGTTCTTCAAAGACTCGACGAGAACACCATTGAGCGTCGTCGACTAGAATCAGCATTCCGGCTCCGTCGCTAGATGGTTTGGTCAAGAGGAACTGCTGGACTGCGGCACGGATTCCTGGGCTTGCCTTGGATTCGACAGCGATATCCAGTTCGGACACAAGGCATTCATACAGTTTTCCTGCGCTTCGAAGGGTCGATCCATGGAGCAGGACCAGGGAGAAGTGAGGATGCAACAGCTGTGCGATGCGCTGCGCTAAAAGACTCTTCCCACTGCCAATGCCACCGATGACGGTGCAGGGGCCCAGCCCACGTTGGATCGTCTTGGTAATCTCGCGCACCATCGACTCGCGAGTCTCAAGAGGCACATAGCGTTCCAAGGTGGCGATGCCCAGCCCAGGCGATCGCTTGAGACCCAGTGAGCCTTCGTCCATGAATTCCCACCTCTGGATTGCATGTTTTGCTGCCGACGTCTTCGCAATTCTTACTATCGGCACGACTGAACCCATTGGTCGCCGAAAAAATTTTTTCCTTGCAATCGCACAGCGAAAAGTTGGTCATGTTCCGAATCGCGTGGCTTGGTCCGAATCGATCGGTATCCTCTGCCGGACGTTTCCGACCATGGAGTCTGTCGAGCGATCGGATCACTGGACCATAAACGATGCAACAGCCTTCTATGCGACCGGTCGAGAGGCCGGGAGATGGCGATTCCCTTGAATCGTTCTTTTCACCACCATTCCAGTAGTTTTGGGAGTGCCGCGATCGGCTCGGAGAAGAAGAACCGTCCCCAGGGTGGGTTCAAGATAGCCTTGGTCAGCAACAGCACTGGGAAAGCATAGAAGCTTATCTCCAGGCACCATCTGGTAGCCTGACTTAGGTTCCCGTTTCGGGATGAAGCTAGAGCGCGATCTTGCGACGTTTCGCTGTATTCCAATCTGCCAAACGAAAGTAGCCCCATCGATTCAAGCGATCTGGTCCATGGACTGCGACTTCGAGTCGCTCGCCACTTTGCGAGTTTCAAGAGACAACGGAAGACGGCCCATAGAAGGAGTGGGGTGGCTGTGGCGGCCAGCAAGCGATCGAAGCGAAGGGGGCCGGCCACCGGCTGCCAGCTGGCCGATCGGCAAGCGACCGACTCTTGATGAGGCAAAGATGGAAGGTCATTCGCGTGGAGAGATACGGCAGGAATCTGGCTCGATGCTTCTTCGAGCAGATGCGTCCACTGTTGCTCGGGTGACGCCATCGCAACTGGAGGATCCGAAGAGCCGTCGGTGGTCTGAAACGAGGCTAAGCTGGCGGCGGAGGTGATTTTGCGGATTTCCGGGCGGTCGGCGGAGGCAGACAGAAGCATCAGCTGGTGTTGCGCGATATCGCGCTTCCATGCCGCCCATCGTTTTCGTTTGTCTGAATGAGGATCGGTGGAGATCTCCTGCGATGGGGTGGCAGGATTTGCGTTCCATCCGCGGAGGGCGTCCTCTAATCGCTGTCGCTCCAATCTGCCGTCGGCTTCGATCGCCAAGATGGCTCGAAGCCCCTCTTGGTTTGGCCTTCCCCCCTTCCGCTCGACCACCCTGGCCCGAATGCGGTGAACGGGCGTGTAGGGGCTGACTTGCTGAAGATGCTTTTGAAGATGACGCAGAGACTGGCTGGCCTCGGCTATTTCGAGTCCCTTCAACGCATGGACCAAATGCGATCCCCCTTCGACCTGATAAAGTTCCAGAATGTGAATCGGCTGTGGCTTCCAGATTGCGATGGAGGCGGCCCAAAGGGTCAATAGCCCCGCCATCCATAACGGGGACGCTCCCGGCATTCGAAGTCTGCTCATCCAAGCACCGTGCAGCAAAGAGAAATGGAACAGGCCCTACGAGAATGGTGATGCGAATCCCATGCGGTTCTGGTTGGCCGGGCCAAACGGTAGTCAATCCTGCGAGATGGTACAATCGCGAACGGTAGAAGAAACCGGACCCTTTGGAATGCAGAGGCCATGCAAAGCCGCAAGCCAGACTTTCGAATCAAGATCTGTGGCATCGTCCACCCGCAAGACTACCGAATGGCGGTGGAACTAGGTGCCGATGCGATCGGGTTTAACTTCTATCCCCAAAGCCCTCGGTATATTGCTCCGGAAGTGGTTGGTTCCTGGCGCCATCCGGCTCGAGGCAAGGCATTGAGAGTCGGTGTCTTTGTCGATGCTGACCCCTCTTGGGTCGCTCATGTCGCGCGCACCGCAAAACTGGACCGAATCCAACTCCATGGATCCGAGCGGCCGGGTGACTGGGCGGACTGGAGCGGTCCGCCGTGTTGGAAAGCGATTGGTTGGAGAGGCGATCTGGATGCGGAGTGCGTGGAGAGTTGGGTTGCCAGCGGGGTGAGTGGTTTATTGATTGACGCTTATGCTCCCGAGGAAAAGGGGGGGACAGGTAAGGTCGCTCGTTGGGACCTCTTGGTACCGCGTCCTCCATGCTTTGGCTTGACTCCCATGATCCTGGCCGGCGGATTGCGACCTGGAAATGTGGCACAGGCGATCGAGACGGTGCGTCCAGACGCGGTCGACACCGCCAGCGGCGTCGAAATCGCGCCTGGCAGAAAGGACCCTGAGAAGCTGGCGGCCTTTATTCAGGAGGCCATCAAGGGATATGCTCGCCTGCTGTTTCCAGCTCAAGAAGGCTAATGGGATCCCATCCGAAGGCGACCTTTTGGAGGTCATGGAATTCGTTACAATTCTTCGATCTCTTTGACTTGACGATCGCCCACGCCGCCAGGAGCACTCGTTCCGATGCCACAGATCCAAGCCTTTCGGGGTCTACGTTACAACCTTGCGCAAGTTGGATCGCTGAGCGACTGCATAGCGCCGCCATACGATGTGGTCGACAGCCAGCTACAAGATCATCTCTACCGCCTTTCCCCGTACAACTTTCTGCGGTTGGAGTTGAATCGGCCGGAGGCGGCGGATCCGGATTCGGATGAGATTTATCGTCGAGCGGCCAGGATTTTTAGGGATTGGAAGGGAGATGGGACGCTGCAACTGGAATCGGATCCGGCGATTTATGCCTACCAGCAGCAGTTCGATGTCGACGGGCGCACCAAGATCCGAAAGGGCTTTATGGCACGCGTCCGGCTGCAGCGATTCGGCGAAGGGAACATCTACCCGCACGAACAGACTCACGCGAAAGCCAAGGATGACCGCCTGCGACTGACGCGAGCGACGCAGGCGAATCTCAGCCAGATTTTCGGGCTTTACCCGGATCCTGAAAATCAGATCCAGCATTGGATCGATGAAGCGACAGCTGGGGTTCAGGGCCTGGAGGCGACCGATCACTTGGGGGTCGTTCATCGCATGTGGCCGATCACTCAGATGCAAATCATCCACCAAGTAGCGGCTTTGATGGAACCGCTGCCGATGTTCGTCGCCGATGGCCATCATCGGTATGAGACAGCTTGCAATTATCGTGACGAACTGGTGGCCAAGCATGGGACGCTTCCTCCCGATCATCCCGCGAATTTTGTGTTGACCCAGTTGGTCTCAATGCACGACCCAGGATTGGTCGTCCTGCCCACCCATCGTCTCTTGGAAGGGGTCCCGGAGATGACGGTCGACCAGCTGAAAGAGCGGCTCAGTGGTCACTTTGAGCTGGAGGCAGCGGGGAACGGTCCCGAAGCGGCGGAAGGGGTGTGGAAGCAGATGGAACGGTGGGATGAGCAGGAAGTGATGGCGATCTACAGCCGCGCTTCGGATGCCTGGGTCCTGATCACCGCCAAACCGGAGGCGAGCGCGAGAATGGCGGAGATCGCGGCGGACCAGAGTGGCGATTGGCGAGGTCTAGGGGTCGCGATTCTCCATCGCCTGGTTTTTGAAGATTTGCTGGGGTTGAAGGAGATGCCCAAGCCAACTTACGTCCATTTGGTCCAAGAGGTGGTCGATGGTCTGCATGGCAAACTGGAGGGGCGAAAGACCTACCCATTGGCGGCTTTGGTGATGCCAGCGACGATCGACCATATTCGCGCCGTCAGCCTACATCAGGAACGGATGCCAGCCAAAAGCACCTACTTTTATCCTAAATTGGTCAGTGGACTCGTGGTGCATCCGCTGAGCTGATTTACCCAGTTTCAAGTGAAACCGGTCCCCTTTGCCAGCCGCTGCCGGGTTTTCGAGCGGCAAGCTGGATCCAGGCTACTGGGGCCGGCGGTTGTGGGCGGAGCGAACGGATCTGCTTGCCGAGCAGGATGAGCGACATCTCAGAGGCACCAAGCCGCAATTTTTTGGGACGGATGTGGCGGTTCCACGTGGA
>JBJSWM010000791.1:0-10968 GCA_046085865.1 Pirellulaceae bacterium | reverse complement strand
CAACACCTGGCAACTGTCCAAGGCGCTTCATGATGCCAACATGCGATTCGACATGATGATCTATCCGCAGTTCGACCACGGGATCGGTGGAACCTACGGAAGGCTCCGCACCGAATACCTTGCGCGGCACCTGAACCCCACGCCAGTGCCTATGCCACCCCTGGAGCCAGCCGGACAGCAGCAGCCCGCCTCGGAAGCGACTGGCAAATAGACGCATGCCATCGCAAGAGTATCGGTCGGCGGGCGCAGCCGCTTCCATCGACCGGCTTGGGAGGTGCATTGGGCACCAACACTCAGGTCGGTTCGCGCCGTGCCTCCGTCGCTCGCACACCCAGGTTGCCATAACGATGGTAGTCGGTCGACACGCTCTGTTCCTGGACATACCAAAGCAATTCGATCCGCCCTGAAGCATGCAACGGCTCATCGACCACCGGCACATGTTGCTCGATCGCCGTCTGTAGGATTGCCAGTGCCAGCGACCCTGGCCGGAGCACGCGGACGCGGTCCGCCTGCCCTCCAACAAGCGCCCCAAGGAAGACTTGATCGGTCTCTTCGACGAACTCGATATCGGCACCCCAATCCTGCGTCCACTGTTCCATCCATGCTTCCCATTCATCGTGCAGATCGACGGGTCTTGAGATGGTGATGCGAGCCCCGGTGGCGACAGCGGCTGAGGCGGCGGCCAGCACCTCCCACAGCCGATCTTCGGGACCTACCCGCAGACGGACGCGCTGCATCGGAAGGTACCGTCGGAAGTTATCCTGCCCTAAAAGCCGCAGCGTGTCATGTTCCTGACGGATCTCTTCCCTGGCGACGCGGTCATAGTCGAGAATCGCCTGCAGCAGACGATTCCATTCCTGCCGGTTCTGTCCGCTCAATTGCACAAAGGCTTCTGCGTTGGATGGCCGATGGAGAGTATTCCAGAGCGTCTTGAGCGACGGGAGCTGCGGACCACTGCTGGGAGGCAGCTGGACATTTTCTGGGGGATGGCAGCGGACTAATGGGACAACGTAATTCGGCCCACCAGCTTTGATACCTGGACCGAAGGCGCTGCGCCCCAGGCCGCCAAAAGGTTGCCTGAGCACCACAGCACCCGTGGTTGGACGGTTGATGTAGAGATTCCCTGCTCGCATCCTCCTGCGCCACTCTGTTTGCTCGCGATCATCCAGACTCTCTAGGCCACTGGTCAGCCCATATCCGGTCTGATGCAGCAGCTCGATCGCTTCCTCCAGTTTTCGGAACGGCATCACCCCCAGCACGGGACCAAACAGCTCTGTTAGGTGAGTAAACGATCCACGCTGCACGTTCCACTTGATACCCGGGCTGTAAAGGCAAGGGTTGTCGTCCAGATTCTTTGGGATCAAAGCCCATGATTCCCCATGTTCCAGTTCCTTCAGTCCTCGCAGCAAGGCTCCCTCAGGCGGACGGATCAATGGCCCCATCTTGGTAGAGAGCTTCCAGACCGATCCGACGCGAAGGCTGGCCACTGCATCGACCAACTGGTCGCGAAAGGCGCGATCGTGAAAGACTTCGTCCTCCAAAAGTAGCAGCGAGGTGGCGCTACACTTTTGGCCCGAGTGGGAGAATGCTGAGTGCAGAACATTTTTGATCGCCTGGTCTCGATCGCTCAGCGCGGTAACGATCGTGCCGTTCTTTCCCCCTGTCTCGGCGAACAATCGCAGTCGTGGATGATCCCCCAGCATTTTGACCGCCGTTTCGGTGCCACCAGTAAGGATGACCGTATCGATTTCGGGGCGTCCCAGAAGTTGCGATCCCGCCAAGCGGCCCGAACAGGGGACCAGCTGGAGCGCTTCGCGGGGAACTCCTCCCGCCCAAAATGCTTCGCACAGCAGAAAGGCAGGTAGCACGGTATCGGAAGCCGGTTTCAGGAGGACCGTATTGCCTGCCGCCAGCGCTGCAGCAATCCCTCCACAGGGAATGGCGATCGGAAAATTCCAGGGGCTGACCACCAGGACGGCGCCGCGGGGCTGAGCCCCCAATGATCGATCTTGGAACAGATCGAGCGCACAGCGGGCGTAGAACTCCACAAAATCGATCGCTTCGCTGACTTCCGGATCGCTTTCGGCTAGCGATTTCCCGCCATCGACCAGTGCGGCCCCCATCAGATCTCCACGCCGCTCCCGCAACTGCTGCGCCACCGCTCGCAGCACCCCATACCGATGTTCGGGCGAAGCGGCTCTCCAGCCAGCCGGGTCGGCCGAAGCGCACTGGACTGCCAGCCCCAATTGCTTCTCGGAAGCCTGCCGGTAACGAGCTGCCACCCCCTCGGGCCTTGATGGATCGATCGACTCCACCAGCACCCCTTCCCCCGTTTCCTGCCTGCCGGCGATAACTACGGGAATTTCGGTTGCTTGAGCGTCTCGACGTGCTTCCCAACGGGCGACGATTTCTTCGGCCCAAAGGCTGTTCTGCCGGAGTGAAAAATCGGTATCCGGCTCATTCTCTAGCTGCTGCCACTGGACGGGAGGTGGTGGCTGGCAGGGAGCTGACCGGCGGTCCTGAGTGCGGCGGGGCTGGTTGGAAATCGTGTCGACCATCCTCAGCGATTCAAGAAACCCACCTTCCAGTCGCTTCCAGGTCGATCCATCGACGGTGATGCGAAAAGCATGGCGGAGGAAGTTGTCGGGACCGGTGTTTTCATCAAGTCGCCGGATCAGGTAGCCGATTGCGTTGATGAATTCCTCGCGATGGCAGGCAGGGGCATAAAGCAGCAGTCGCTTGGTCGCTTCGAACAAGGCGCGTCGCTGGTGATTGGCCATCCCCTCCAGCATTTCGAACTGAACGCGCGGGCCGGCCTGGACCTGCGTTGCCAACACGAGGGCATACGCGACGTCAAACAGATTGTGCGATGCGATCCCCAAGTGCACCGCGTCCAACCGCGCGGGCTCCATTCCGTATTGCACAATTTTCTTGTAGTTGGCATCGGTCTCCAGCTTGATCTTGTAAGGAGCTTGCGGCCAACCTCTCACGCTCGACTCCACCCGCTCCATCTCCATATTGGCCCCTTTGACGACGCGAATCGTCACCGGCCCACCGCCTCGCTTGCGTCGTTCCATCGCCCAGCGAGTGATCTCCTCCTGGACCAAGAAGGAGTCGGGGAGGTAGGCCTGCAAAGCGATCCCCGCTCGCACCTGCTCCAGCCCGGGTTGATCGAGCGTCCGCATGAAGAGTTCGGCCGTCAACCACATGTCGCGGTACTCTTCCATGTCGAGGTAGACAAACTTGGTCGTCTTGGTGCCATCTTTCTGCTGGAACGTTTCCTTCAGCGCCGCACGGTACAACCACTCCAGCCGCTCCCCTAGAACTCGCAGCGTCGACCTTCGGGCCAGCGCCGAGATCTGCGAGTAGAGGGTCGAGATCTTCACCGAAACGCATTCGATTTCGGGCAGCTGGAGACTGGCCAGATACCCCTCCAGGCGTCGCTGTGCTTCCTTCTCTCCCAGGATGGCTTCCCCCAGGAAGTTGACGTTCATCCGAACCCCTTCGGATCGCCTTTCCTTCAGATGCTCCCGAAGCATCGCCTCTTCGGCTGGAAGAATCACGTTCGCCGTTTCGCGCCGCATCTTCTCCTTGACCAGAGGGACGGCGACCCCGGGAAGGTAGCCACCAAACGACTGAAAGCCTTTCATCAGCGTCCAGTCGATCGATCCGAAGAATCGCGGCACACCCTGAACATCGAGAATGTGGACCAATTGGTCGACCGATCGATTCGCCGACTGGCTGCGAAAGCCCTGGTCGGTGAACTGGGTCAAGGTGGCTTTGTCGCCGGGATGCTGGATCATCCGGTCCAGTTCCGCCTGCTGTCGTTTCTCCTGAGGCGTCTGCAATTCCATCGCTCGTCGCTGCAACATCCTCGCTAGTTCGAGAGCTGCCTCCACCACCGGGGCATCGCGGAAACTGATCTGGGGTCCTTGCCCATGCAGCCGCTGGGGGAGTTGGGTGAGCCAGTCGGCGAGGGAGTTGGTAGGAGTGTCTCCGTCGATTCGGTTCGCCATGGTGGATTGATCACCTGTAGGTAAGTTGCGTTGGGGCCATTGCCACCTGCCAAGCGGCAGCCACTCCGTCGTCCCAAAGAGAGTCGACCAGCCATCTGGCAGCGGAGCACTCGTCGAAGCATCACCCCAGGACAGGGAGAGGCGCTGCGGCGACGGGCCGTTTGAAGTTCTGATCGGCGATGCTCTTGGCGACTTCAACCGCCAGTTTCTCCATGATGGCACCTACCTCAGGAACCTCCAAGGCTCTAGCCAACCCTCCTTCATCGGAGAGTTCCCTCATCGGCATCTGAATCGGAATCTCAGCCAGCAGCGGTACCCCCAACTGTTCCGCCCTGGCTCGCGTTCCACCCTTGCCAAAGATGGCGTAGGTCTTTCCGGTATCCGGGCAGGTAAACCCGCTCATATTCTCCACCAGCCCCAGCAGCGGGACCTTGGTTTTATCGAACATAGCGATCGCTTTGTCGGCATCCAGCAACGCCACTTCCTGCGGTGTGCAGACCACGACGGCTCCTGCAAGCGGCACCAGTTGGGATAGCGTTAGGACAACATCGCCGGTGCCCGGCGGCAGGTCGATCACCAGATAATCAAGCTCACCCCACGCCGTGTCACGCAGGAACTGCGTCAGCGATCCATGCAGCATCGGCCCTCGCCAGATCACTGCCTGGTGCCGTTCGACCAAAAACCCCATCGATAGAACAGGCATCTTGCCCAGCCGAATCGGCTGAATTTTCCCTTCGATGATTTCGGGACGCCCCGACAGCCCCAACAGATGCGGGATGCTGGGGCCGTAGATATCGGCATCCATCAATCCGACGCGGGCACCGAGTTTTTCCAGAGCGAGCGCCAGCGATGCGGCGACCGTGCTTTTACCAACCCCTCCTTTTCCCGAACCGACGGCAATCACATGCCTCGCCTTCAGGCCGATCTGACCGATGGCAGGATAAGGACGGTCGCGCTGCACCACATCGATTTGAACCGACTGAATCCCCTGAGCCTGTGCATGGAATCGCTGCGTGATCTGATCGACCATCCAATGTCGCAGTGGCATCGTGGCGCTGGTGAGCGCCAACTGGCAGCGGACATGCCCACCAGCAATCTGCCAATCGGTGACCTGACCTGTCTCGCTCAGCGGTCTCCCGCTGTCGGGATCCCGAATCTGCTCGAGCGACTTAGGAAGTTCCTGATGCAACGTAGCCGAATCGGTCATGGAACAACCATTTCATGAAACGCGGAGTGGTGATGCGGAGGAACATTCCCCGGAGGCGGCGACGGCCGTCGGGCCTCCCGGAATTCCATTGTAAGCGACTGTCCAGTTCCCGTCAGGTTGCTAGCCGGCAACCCGCCGCACCCCTTCGGTCAACGCGTTGGAGGTTCGCTTTGCCGCAGTACAGCGCCTCCTTGCGGGTGCGAGATCAACAGCGAAAAGCGAGCGACCGTATCCAGATCCGGAGTCGACAGCGATCCATAGTCGAACTGCCCACGCAGATCGGTGTATCCATCCTTGTAGAAGCGGACCGACCCATCGCGGTGACGCGCGTAGACCTTC
The DNA here is from genome assembly GCA_046085865.1 of Pirellulaceae bacterium. Taxonomy (GTDB): domain Bacteria; phylum Planctomycetota; class Planctomycetia; order Pirellulales; family Pirellulaceae; genus JBEISR01. The sequence goes on along the minus strand of JBJSWM010000791.1, from coordinate 5,406 downwards.
ACGTAGACTTCCTCCAGCGGCTTGCCTTGCCGGTCGGTCACCTGAAGCCTTGCGTAGGCCGGAACCATCGCCACCTGCAGCTCGCTAGCCGAAACCAATTGGGAATCGAGAACTCGGTCCGATGCCACTTCGATCCGCAACGTGCGGTTGGCCAATCCCTCGGGCAACTTCAGTTCCTTTCTGCCCCCAGCCGGATCGAGTTCCAACCACTCTTCCTGATTGGATCGGATAGGAATTCGCTGCATCGCTTCCTCCTGAAGGAAGGGGCGACGGGAAAACAGCATCTCCAGATCGATCAGGTAGTAGCGCACCTGAACCTTCCTGAGATTTCGGTGAACGAGGACCCATCGCCCCTCCTCCTGGACCAGGTTGGCAACCGGTTGACGGTCCGCCATCGCCCCCAGTTCCGTTTGCCGTGTCTCCAAAAGCAAACGCTGCACCGGATCGTCTGCCAACTTCGCGGCATCTTCGGAAGCCACCTGATTCTCTGCATCATCTGCTTGGCCATTGCGTTGACGCACCTGACGCACGATCTCGGCAAACCGTTCCCGCCATCGCCGCGATCCCAGATCGAGATACTTGCTGGCGATCTCGACGGCGCGATCGTACCGTTTGCGATGGAAATCGAGATAGGCATCCAGGTAGTCATAGAACAGGGTGCCATCCAGTCGCGCGCGATCGATCTTTTCAAACTGCGAAATCGCTTCGGCAACGCGGTTTTGCGCCAGCAGATAGACCGTGCATTCCAGCCGATCGCGATCTTCGATGGCAGGATGATGGAGAATTCGCACCAGCAGCCTGCGATACTCTCCCTCCAGCCGTTCATTGGGGATGACGATGCTGCTTCCCAGCGGATGCCGTCTGGCGACGACCAGTGGCAGATACTCTAGCCACGGATCGAGGTAATGATCGCGAGACTCCCATTCCCCCAGCCCACCGCGAGTCGATGGCCCCATCGACTCCATCCACCCTGACTGATGCTCAAGAAACTGCGCCACACGGAGGGGATCCTGATGCACCAGAGCGTAGGCCCAGAGCGAATTCGCATAGACTCCCTGCGTCTCCAACTCCCTCAGGCAAGCATCAAAAAATCCCTTCTCCTTCATTCGAAACGCAATCCGGCCCAGGTCGATCCCTTCCGCCGATCGATCCCGCAGGTACGCCAGCACCTCTGCCTCACTACCCCAGGCCGCAACGTCGTTCCAGGAATTCCTCCCCTCGCGCAAGGGTTGATCGATCACCTCGTACCGCCTCGCCACACCCGACCCCGCTTTGGCGCCGTCGATCACAATCTGAGGCCCCAGATGATCGAATGAACCGGCCAGAGGAAAGTAGAAGAGAAGGCTATCCTGGCGACTCTCAAAAGGCTGAAGTGGCAGCGGCTTGGAGTCGACTACTTTGGCCGCTTGCAAAGCCACAGCTCCCTGCGGAATCTGCGTCAGCAGCTCGGCCGTCTGGGGGCGGGAATGGGGGTTGGTGATCACGACAACCGATCGGTAGACCACTCCGCGAATCAGCGGACCTTGAGTCACTGGCGCGGAATCCTTCTGCCCCTGATCCTCTTCACGGTAAAGCTCCTGACCGACCAGCAATTGCGGCGTATCCGGACGATCGACCGCTGGCTCCAAAATCTCTACAAAGGCGAGCGATGGCTGTGCGACACGGACCTGAATCTGCCCCTGCGCCACACTCAATTCGGCTGGCTTTCCCTCGGTCGGCAAGTCGACCAACGCCAGGAGTGCGAGCGATTCGCTGAGCGAACCGGAGACCGACAGAATCGACTCCGGGAGGAAAGGACCTGGCTTAGCCTCCAGCCAATCCAGCAACCAGCGGCTGGGGGGAATGTGACCGGCTTGCTGCAACTCCACCGGCGTCCGGTAGAACTGCGACTCGGCCCACTGTCGCGTCATCTCTAGTGATCGGTAGAGCTCTGCTTCGCTAAGCCGTCCTCGGCGGGACATGATCCTGCCAAGCCCAAGTTTGTCGCGCGGAGGTTCCCCCGGGCGATTCTCCTCTCGTACGGCTCCCAGGCCTCCCATGCCACCGCTTCCCTTCTCACCTCCTCCAAGGCCGCCAGCACGATTGCTGGGAGGTAGACCGAACATGGGCTGCGGATCCTCACCGCTGCCGGAGCGACGGGGTTCTCCTTCTGCATCGGGGCGGCCGAATCGATCGATGCGATCGCCAGAAGCGTCGAATGCCAAGAAGTCGTCTTTGCTCTCTTGAGCTACACTTCCCCTGTTCAACCCTTCGAACTCCCATAACTGCTCTCGCATCACCCGCTTGCCGGCGACCATATCGATCGACTGACTGGCGATGGCGCTACGGAATCGTTCCGCTTGCAGCGGTTCCGAAGGTGGCAGTTGCTCCAGCCGATGGACCAGCCAGCGACGATTTCCGTCCCGCACATCGGGAAGCCGCGACGCCAGAAGAACCCTTTCCAGCGCATTGAAACGACTAAAGTTCCAAAGATGATTGTCCTTCTCTAGAGGCAGCTCCAGAAGGTATCGATCGACCAACTGTTTTTCTAGCTTCTCGACGAGGACAGGCCGAATCACGCGATCGAAAAACGGTCGGTCCTTCCGCCACAAAAACAAATGCAGTTCGTGGCAAGCATGCTCGGCACAAAATCGCTCCTTTTCCTGCTCGTTCAATAGATGCCATCGCACCAGCGGTTCGAAGCTGGCCAGTTGCGGGCTGGCCGTCAAGGGCAGCAGCCATCGGAAGAGATCTTCCAACGAGCTGAAGACGCGGACGCGCGTGGTGCGTGGATCCCCCAGTTCGATCGGCTTGTCGCCTGGTTCCAATCGACGAACTCGCCGACGCATCGCCCAGGATTGATCGAGCGGCAAAGAGGATGCCAGTCGCAGATCGACGGTCGGAATCGCTTGAGGTTCCAGAGTGATTGAGTGGGTTGCGACGCCCCCCACCTGGACCGCCACCAGGGCGATTCCAGAATGGCCGGCTAGTCGATCCCTCGGGATCTCGATCCAGCCCTCGGCGTCCGGCTTTCGATTGGACAGCAGGACCGCCCCTTGCTTTAGAAACTCAAACGACCGAAGCGACTCACCAGCGGCGGATTGAGCCTTCTCATCACCCAAGCTCTTTTGAAGCCCCCCTCGCTCCATCGGCGCCGGGGCATCGGCGGAGCCAGGGATTGCATCTCCTAGCTCGGCCTTTTGTAGCGAGCTGGCAGCGGTGGCTGTATCCCACGGGTACGCGATTAGGGAAGGGGACGGAAGCAGGTTTCCTGGATGCTTGGGCGCCCCCTGGCGCCGCAGGACGTACTCCACTTCGTCATCGACTCGAAGGGAGTCGACCCATCGACAGATCGCGGCGACTCGAGGCCGAGAACGCGATGGAAATGGTGGCAAATTCAGATCTCGCCCGGCAGCGATTTCGGGTGCCCAAGGGGTGGCCACCACATGGACGCGCAAGGTCGATAGATCGCCTTGCCACTGGACACGCACCCTGTCGGGGTCGACCTGCACTTGCCGTACGGAGGGAGGGGTTGCGAGGCTTGGTTGAGCGATCCAATGGTCGCTCAGGAGAATCCCCTCTTCGACGCGCGCCGGAAGAACCCAGAGTTCGCAGCGCCTTCCGCTTCGATGATCGGTCAATAGAAACCTGCCGGCGGGGCACTTGGGAATCTCCAGCGTCGTGGCGGTTGTTGCCACCAACTCCTTGCGATCGGACAACCAGGATTCCTGCTGCAATTCGATCAGACTCCAGTCCGGCAAATCACCCGCAGCGGCATTGGCACCCTGAACTCGATCGCCTTGCCAGGGAAGCACTAGCCGCTCTCCCTCCTGCAGGATCAGACGTCCTGGCCAGGCTGCCACTGCGTCGGCCAAGATCATCCGGCGCGCCGCGATTGCGTCGCTCTGGACTTCGATCGATACGACCTGTGGTAGCGATCCAAGTTCGATCTTGCCTTCGTCATCGGTCGCCAGTTCGACCACGATGGGATCGACCAAGGCTTTACTCTGGAGTGCGACTCGGACGGCGCGCTTGGCGAGGAATTCACCATTTCTTCCACGCAACTCCAAGATCCACTGGTCTGGCTGCCGGCGAAGGAAGAAATCGGCGATCTGGGCTGTTCGCTCCTGATGCCGCACCCCCAAAGTCCAGCTCTGGGAAACCAACTCCCTTCCACCGGTCGCCTTGGCGACCTGCCCCTCCAGCGTGACGCGCAGCTGAGCGAGTCCTTGAGGGACCAGAAGGGAATGGGTCCATTCGAGTGTGTCGAGCAATTTGGGATCAGGGATCGACTGCACGGCGCTGATGCCTGCTGCGTCGACCGATTCGATCGTCACGCGGGCCTGCTTCAAAAGGTCGATCGACACCGGGCTTCCATTGCATTGAAGTTGAGCCCGCATCGCCAGACTGGCGCTGGCACCACTGACCAGTTGCTGCGTATCGACCAGCACCCCAAGATCCAGCCTGTACGACTCCGCGCGATGTTCCAAGCGCTCGATGTTTCCGCCACTAGCCGTACGGAGCAGGATGTCGACAGTTTGGTCGCTTTGTCCATAAGGAATCAAAACGGTCCCGTCGGCATCAGCGGGAAATGTCTTTACCCCCATCTGCACGACCGCCTCGGGCACAGCCTTCCCCGATTCGTCGATCACCTGCAAAAGGTGCCCGGAGTCGGTCAGTTGGTCGAGGAAGGTCAGCCGTCCCTTCTGGATCAGCATGCGACTCCTCAGCCCGCCTCCCAGAAGTTCGACCATCCAGACGCCGCGCCCCTGGCATTGCGGAAGGGGTATCGACTGGCGATGCAGGCGTTGCGGCGGCATCACCAGTTCGATCGTCCATTGGTCGTTGGGGACCAGACCATCCAGATCCAGGTCGGTGGATGGAGGCATCCAACCTCGCTCATAGAGACTGGTCGGATCCAGGGAGAAGATTCGGACCGAAAGAGACGGAACGTTCTTCAAGTCGACCAAAAGCTGCACCGGGTCCTGTGGCCCCAGTCTCCGCGCCGACTGCGGAGCGAACCGCAATTCCACGCGGTCCCGAAGTGCCCGCTGCTCCTCTGGCGAAAACTTTGCCAGCTGCCCTTGCCAGTCTCCCACCCCGTGAAGAATGCGGCTCTCAGCCACCATCCGTTCCAGGTACCTTTCTTCCAGCATCGCCCGCATCGCTTCCGTGGGGTCTCGGTCTTTCAGAAGCTCAAGCAAATACTGACGAACCCACTGGGAATCGTCGCCGATGGGCGGCAAGCCAATCTGCGCTTCGTAGCTGGCCTGAGGCTCCACCCAGTGCACTGGGTCGATGCGCTGCTGCGATTCGACGCGGAGGAACGGAGCTCGCCGGGGCAATCGCAGGTATCGATCGAACGACGCCGCATCGTAGATGCCATCGACGGCATCCCATACCAGACGATGATGGAGGATGATGGCC
>JBJSWM010000790.1:0-10933 GCA_046085865.1 Pirellulaceae bacterium | reverse complement strand
AAGAAGAAGGCAGCCGAGGCAACGGCAGCTGCCAAGGAAGACCTTTCCATGCCTGGGAAGTGGAGTAAAGGGCTGGAGTTCAAGACGAAGGATGGGGCGTTTCGCGGCCACATTGGTGGCCGTTATCAACTGGACACCAGTTGGTTTGGTGCCGATCCTTCGGTTCAGCAAAATATCAACATTCCCTATGGAGATGGTGTTGATTTGCGTCGAGCGAGGCTGCGCTTTGACGGCACCATGTATCAGTTCGTCGACTACGCCATTGAACTGGATTTTGTGAATTCGTATCGTGTGCGAAATCAGCCAAACAGCATCACGATTCCTGGATTTCTAGAAAGCACCACCACGGCCCCCACCGACTTTTGGTGGCAGATCAAGGACATACCCTGGTTTGGAGTTGTTCGTGCTGGGATTCAAAAGGAACCAATTGGTTTTGAGCACCAGGTAAGCAGTCGCTTTCTGCCGTTCATGGAACGATCCTATAATCAGGATGCGTTCTATGGTGGTGCCTTCAATGGTTTTACGCCTGGGATCACCTCGCTGAGGCATCTCAATGAAGACAAGACGTCGGCTTTGCACTGGGGCCTTTTCAAGCCTACGAACAATCCTTACGGATACAGCACAGGGGATGGAGATTACTCGTTGGTGGCGCGATGGACAGGGCTTCTGCTCTATGAGGAAGATGATTCTCAGGTGCTTCACGTGGGGATTTCCGGAAAGCAGGCAACTGCGGTCGGGCAGGCGGGAGTTCCTGGGAGGGTGCTTCCGTTCCGGACTCGAGATGCAATTCGGTCGGGTCTGTCATCCGATTGGCCTGTGCCGGCTGGGATCAATCTGTATGGAGATGATCTTCAGCAGGCAAATGCCGAGTTGGCTGGGATTTTTGGCAGATGGACGATGCAGAGCGAATACCTGATCAGCAGCATGCAAGATGCCAGAACGGGACTGGATCAACCCACGGGGAATGAAGCGATCTACCACGGAGGATATCTTCAGTTGCTTTGTTTTCTCACCGACGATCATGATCACTACGACCTGGATCGCGCATCGTTCGATCGCGTGACACCGCGTCGCAACATGGCGAGTCCTAAAAAGAATGGTTGGGGGTTTCTAAGAAGCGGAGCTTGGCAAATTGGCGCCCGCTATAACTACCTGGATCTCAACGACCATGGGTTCAACGGTGGGGTTTTGCATAATCAAACCTACGGTTTGAATTGGTTTCTCAACCCGAACATGAAATGCCAGTTCAACTACATGAACACCTACCGAGACGTCGCTGCAACGCTGGCATATCCATCCGGAAGTGGATGGATACACGGATTTGGTGTTCGAATTGCGTGCGACTTCTGATTGAAATGGTTGGATCGTTGGCGAAGCGGACGGGGCGTGGGGCGGAACTTCAGGCGGTTTTCTTATGCATGCTTCACTCTTGCGTCAGGATCATCGTCCCTGGCCCATTCCCGATCGTCCGTGGACGTGGCGGCAGAGTTGGAAGGAACTTCTTTTCTCGCATTGGCCCGTTCCTGCGAGGGAGCTACGTTCTATCGTTCCAGATTCGCTGGAGATCCAGGAGTTTGATGGCAGCAGCTGGGTGGGGGTGGTGCCATTCCGGATGGCGGGAGTGATGCGTCGGCCATTGCCTGATCTTCCAGGCGTTTCTGCCTTTCCAGAGCTCAACTTGAGATTGTATGTCGAGCGGGACGGAAAGCCTGGTGTATGGTTCCTCAGTCTGGATGCTGGCAATCGATTGGCCGTTTGGGCTGCGCGGCGGTTCTTTCATCTGCCCTATCACTTTGCCGAAATTCATCAGGTAGCCGATGGGCACAGCATCCGATTCGATTCGTCGCGCAGCCAGGATGCCGACGTGGGGGTACAAGCCGCGTATTGTCCTCAGTCAGAGATCTTCGAAGCGAGGGCCGGGACGCTGGAGCATTTTCTTGCCGAGCGATACTGTTTGTACGCACAGTCTCCGAAGGGGGAACTCTATCGCGGCCATGTCCATCATGTCCCGTGGCCACTGCAAAAAGCCACCGGCCAGGTCGAGGCATCTGGACTGGTAAGACCCTTTGGGATCGCGCTAAGCGGAGAGCCATTGCTCCATTTCTCCGCCGGCGTCGATGTTGTCGTCTGGCCTTTGGAGCGGCTTACCAGCTAGGCCTCTGGGAGAGGGTGGCGAGGCGTCACTTCTTGCGAGCTATGGTGTACCAGGCAAACAGGCCATTTTCGAGGTCCATGCCCCCTTCGGTATCCCAGGAAAGAAGCCGCCCTAGATCTCTCGCGGGCTTGTCATCCACCACATTCCATTCCAGGACTTCGAATCCGGCTGCTTCAAACAACTCCTTGGTGAAAGGAGATTCCCCTTCCGCCCATGGGATATAGGGTTTGTCGTCAGGCGCCTTGGGTGGGCAGAAGTTGTAGATGACGAAAAGTCCCTGCGGTTTGAGCATCGAAGCGACCTGCCTCAAAAACACTTCGTCGGTGACTCCCAGATCAATCACATGGCGAGGGCTGGCCGGCTCTCGCGTCGGATGAATGTAGCCGAGTTTCAGGGTGTTCTTGGAAAGGAACAGATCGTAGGAGTCGCCGGCCTTCTGCACCAGCGATGAGTCTGCCGGGAATTTTCCATCGAGCAGTTGGATGCGGCCGCTTCGATAGGGCCCCGAGCATTCGGAGTACAGGATGGGAAGAAGTGGATCGACATCGCAGGCTGTGACATCGATCCCCATCTGCGCCAACATCCTCAAATGGCCGATGCTTCCATATCCAAAGTCGAAGACCTTGGAGCCATCTTTCGGCGAAAAAGAATGCTTTTCGGCGAGCTCGAGGGCGCGAGCGTAGGTGAGGGGCGATCCATAACGGCCCGAGTAAAACAGCGACTCGTCAGCCAAGATCTCTTGCTCTTTCACCTGAATCCGTCGTGGACGAACCTTTTCCAGGTTTGCGACTTCCGCGATCCACTTCTTGGTCCACTGGCCAGTGACAAACGGCTGGACTTTCTCGACTTCCTGCCCCATTTTTGCAATCACGGAGCCTGGAGCCGCAGCCGTTTCCGTTTCTTGGGCGCGAGCGGCTGGAGGTGTGTGGCCACTACAAATCAGCTGAGCAAGAAGAAAGAGCAGCCATGTCAAAAGGTGTGGCTGGAGTGCGTGGTTGGATTGCATGCAAGAGCTCCTGGTAGTGTCCCTTCGTCCATTGGTGCTATCCTTTCGTTGACGAGCGGCAAATCTTGGCGACCTATTTCAACAGAATCGCAAACCGCCAACCCTCCGGTGGTGGCGTGAGCTTGAAGGCAGTGAGTCTGAAGGGTGGGATTCGAGTCCTAGGGAGGCAAGTTCGGACGACGAAAAAACGCCGACTACTCCGAAGAGAAGCCGGCGTTGAGGACTTTAGAGCCGTGGAGATTGGCGGTTTAGTAGCGGTAGGTGTCGGGCTTGTAGGGGCCGTCAACTGGCACGCTGATGTAGTCGGCCTGCGACTTGGTGAGCTTGGTGAGTTTGACACCGAGCTTTTCCAGGTGGAGTCTTGCGACTTCTTCGTCGAGGTGTTTGGGAAGCACGTAGACTTGTTTCCCGTACTGGCCCGATTCGCGTTCGTTCCAAAGTTCTAGCTGGGCCAGAACCTGGTTGGTGAAGCTGCTGCTCATGACAAAGCTTGGGTGGCCGGTGGCGCAGCCCAGGTTCAGTAGACGTCCTTCGGCTAGAACCAAGACGCTCTTCTTGGTGTCTTTGAAGTACCACTGATCGTACTGAGGCTTGACCACACGACGTTCGGCCTTGCCGGCTTTTTCCATTTTCTGGAGCCCGGCCATATCGATTTCATTGTCGAAGTGGCCGATGTTGCCGATGATTGCCTTGTCCTTCATCTTCCGCATGTGTTCAACGGTGATGACATCTTTGTTGCCGGTGGCGGTCACGTAGATGTCAGCGATGTCGAGCACGTCTTCAATCGGCTTGACTTCATATCCTTCCATCGCGGCTTGAAGAGCGCAGATCGGATCGATTTCCGCGACGATCACCCGGCAGCCCTGGCCGCGGAGTGATTGGCAGGATCCCTTCCCGACTTCGCCGAAGCCGGCGACCACTGCGACCTTGCCGCCAAGCATGACGTCCGAAGCACGGTTGAGCCCGTCGATCAGGGAGTGACGGCAACCGTAGATGTTGTCGAACTTGCTCTTGGTGACCGAGTCATTGACGTTGATGGCAGGGAAGAGAAGCTGCCCCTTCTTTTGCATTTCATAGAGGCGATGGACGCCGGTGGTGGTTTCTTCCGAGACTCCGCGCATCCTCTTGGCCATCCGAGTGTATTTCTTCGGGTCGCTCTTGAGGTCCTTTCGGAGCAGATCGAGAATGACGCCCCACTCTTCCGGTTCGGTGTTGGCGTTGAAGCTGGGCACCTTGCCAGCCTTTTCGTACTCGACTCCCTTGTGGATCAAAAGCGTCGCATCGCCACCGTCGTCGACGATCAGATCGGGGCCTTCCCCGTCCGGCCAGACCAGCGCCTGATCGGTGCACCACCAGTATTCTTCCAGCGTCTCACCCTTCCATGCAAACACTGGAGTCCCTTTTGGATTGTCCAGCGTCCCGCCTCGACCGACCACGACAGCCGCCGCAGCCGTGTCCTGGGTCGAGAAAATATTGCAGCTAACCCAGCGCACATCGGCACCCAGGTCGACCAGGGTTTCGATCAGCACAGCGGTCTGCACGGTCATGTGCAGCGAACCCATGATGCGGGCGCCCTTAAGCGGCTTTTTCTTGCCGTACTGCTTGCGAAGGGCCATCAGGCCGGGCATTTCATCTTCGGCCAGCTCGATCTCTTTGCGTCCAAGGGTTGCGAGGGCTTCGGCTTCTTCCCGCTTCCCTTCGGCCAGAAGATCAGTCGCCTTCACCCGGTAGGGGACTCGCAAGGTTGCGGGGTCGACATCGGCCCCTTTCCTCGTTGCGGTCTTCGTTGTCTTGCTCATCGTTCGCCTGTCATCCTTTCGAAAAAAGAGTGTTGCATCGTCCCCTCGGCCGATGCTCGAAATCGCAGCAGAAAAAAAGCCTGGTCCTTCTCAATGAGCGGTGCAGACAGCGGTCATCACGAAGAGCCCAGGAGATTTGTCTTTTGGGTCGGCGGGAAGAGGTTGCCATCGCTGGGGTCTCCAGCCACTTTCCAGCAACCAGTCCCGGATCTGCTTCTCCTGAAATCCAAGCCAAGTGTGTCCCAATTGTTCCCGATACTCGCTGCGGCGGTGCGATCGCATGTCTGCGATCACCAATTTCCCACCCGGCTGCGTCGCTCGCGCTACCTCCCGAAAGACCCGTTCAGGTTCCTCGACGTAGGGAAGCACTAGCGTCATGATGGCCAGATGAAAAGTTTGTTTTTCCACCGGTAGATTGGTCAGTTCCCCGTGGCGCAGGTCGACCGTTGTGATCCCTTTGAGACGTTTTTTTGCCGCCTGCAACATGGCGGCGGAGGAATCGACTGCGATCACTTTCCGCGCCCAAGGGGCGATCATTTGGCTGAGCACCCCGGTGCCACACCCTAGATCACCCACGACGCTGTCTCCAGGCATCATCGCCGCGAGAGCCCACCCATCCAGGCGGCCACCATAGAGATCGCTTCGAAGTCGATCCCAATCTTTGACGGCGGAGGAAAAAAACGTCTGACTTCGAGACCGTCGTGCAAGAAGAGCGTCGGCCAAGCGGTCGTCATCCAGTCGCCATTGGTCGCTGTTGATCCCTTGCTCCCGAACCAAGTTCCAAAGCCTTCTTTGGCCTGGATCGAGATCGGCCAGACGCATTCGATACCAATGGCTGGTGCCATCCCTGCGGGAGCTAATCCAGTCGTCGTCGACCAAAAGCTTCAGGTGACGACTGATGGTGCTTTGGGGGGTTTGGAGAATTGAGCAGAGTTCGGCGACAGTCAAATCCTGCTTTTCCAGGAGTCGCAGCAATCGGACGCGAGTCATGTCCGAGAGACTCTGCATCCAAAGCATGACCGAGGCGGCGGATTGTTCGGTGGTGTTCATGGCGATCTTCTATCCATTCATCCGGATGAATTAACAGGCTATGGTAGTCCTCCTCCGTTCAAAAGCCAGGGGCCAATCTGGAATTTGCACAGGTATCTGCCTTGGTGCCCCTCCTCAATATGGCCAGAATCCTGGAAGATACGTTGACCCGCGAAAGAGGCGGGACTAACCTCCCGCCAATCCAGGGCGTCTGCTAGCTACACAAGCTGGTTTGGGGGCTTGGAGGAAAGCGGCTTTTCCTGAGTTCGATGGGGCTCAGCTGGGTTGCCGCGGGGGTTGGTCAGGCAAGGATTGGGCTTTAGGGGATGAGGGCTTCCGTAGCCGGAGCTTCGGACGCATCGTCATCCAGCGTTGGGATCGAAGCGGATCGCAAAGGGATTGCACGAATGGATAAGCTGGAAAAGATCTGGGAAAACACCAGCAGCGCCCTGCAGGGAATGCTTTCGGGAATCGAGCGAGGCATCACCGGTATTTTCGGCTCCTCGAACGCTCGCCAGATCAAACGCTACCAAAGCAAAATTTCGCAAATCAACGCTTTGGAAACTAAGTTCGAGTCGCTTTCGGACACCGAGCTGAGAGATATGACAGCGGTGCTGCGAAAGCGGCTGGCTAGTGGCGAGACACTGGATGACATTCTGGTCGACGCTTTTGCGGTCTGTCGCGAAGGTGGTAAGCGATTCCTGAAAATGCGTCACTACGACGTGCAGCTGATCGGCGGCATGGTGCTGCATGGCGGCAACATTGCTGAAATGGTCACTGGAGAAGGAAAGACGCTGGTCGCCACCCTGCCGACGTATCTGAATGCCCTGGGAGGCAAGGTCCACGTCGTCACCGTCAACGACTACCTGGCTCGCCGAGACATGGAATGGATGGGGCCGCTCTACATGGGGCTTGGTCTGACCGTCGGTAGCATTCAGTCGCAGATGAGCAACGATGCTAGGCAGAAATCCTACGCCTGCGATATCACCTATGGAACGAACAACGAATTCGGCTTTGACTACCTGCGCGACAACATGCGCCAGGCGCGGTTGGGAGATCAGCGATTCCCTCTGCAGATGCAGCAGGTTCAAGGGCCGCTCGATTACGCAGTGATCGACGAAGTCGACAACATTCTGATCGACGAAGCCCGCACGCCGCTGATCATCTCCGGGCCTGCCCATCAGGATGTAAAGAAGTACACCGAGGCCGATCGGATCGCCAAGAGCTTGAAGGTCGAGCAGCATTTTACGGTCAACGAAAAAGACCACACGGTGAATCTGACTGACGAGGGGGTGCGGATGGCTGAAAAGCTGGCGGGTGTAGAAAGCTTCTACACCGCTGGCAATATGGAATGGCCCCACATGATCGACAACGCCCTCAAGGCACACTACCTCTACAAACGCGACGTCAACTACGTCGTGAAAGAGGGGGCAATTGTCATCGTCGACGAATTCACTGGCCGCTTGATGGAAGGGCGGCAGTGGAGCGACGGGTTGCATCAGTCGGTCGAAGCAAAGGAAGGGGTGCGGATCAAAGAAGAAACGCAGACCCTTGCGACCATCACGTTGCAGAACTTCTTCAAGCTTTACAAGAAGCTTTCCGGAATGACCGGAACCGCGATGACGGAGGCCAATGAGTTCTACAAGATCTATGGACTTGATGTGGTCGCCATCCCCACCAACCGCTCCATGCAGCGGATCGAATTCCCTGACATGATCTTTCTGACGGAGAAGGAGAAGTACCAAGCGGTGGCCGACGAGATCGAGTCGGTCAGCAAGTGGGATTCGATTCAGACGAAGGATGGCAAATTCCACGACGGCGAGATCGTGTCGGATTCCGATACCGCGATCCGCTGGAAGGAAAAAGGACAGAAGGATGTTCAGGAGATCCCCAGAAGCAACATCAAGACCTCCTACCGCCGTGGGCGGCCGGTCCTGGTGGGGACGGTGTCGATCGAGAAGAGTGAAAGATTGAGCAAACTTCTGGAGCAGCGGGGGATTCCGCACCAGGTGCTCAATGCGAAGAACCACGAACGCGAAGCCGAGATCATCGCGCAGGCAGGGCGTGTTGGGGCGGTGACCATTGCCACGAACATGGCAGGCCGAGGCACCGACATCATTCTCGGTGGGAATCCCGAAACGATGGCCTGGGCACGCCTCCAACATACCTATCCGACTCGGTTGGATGTGCCGCGGGAGGTGTGGGACAGCTTAGTTCATGAGATTGAGCAGAAGGAGCGGATGAAGGAGCAAGGGGAGTTCGTTCGATCGATCGGCGGACTTTATGTGGTGGGTACCGAGCGACATGAGTCGCGGCGAATTGACTTGCAATTGCGCGGGCGATGCGGTCGCCAAGGTGATCCCGGGACCAGCCGATTCTTCCTCTCCCTGGAAGACGACCTGATGCGTATTTTCGCTGGGGACTGGGTCCGCAACATGATGGGCAAGTTGGGGATGGGGGATGGGGAGCCGATTGAAAGCTCCTTCGTCAGCAAACGCATCTCCGCCGCTCAGAAGAAAGTCGAAGAACGCCACTTCGATATTCGAAAGAATCTGCTGGAATTCGACGAGGTGATGGATCAGCAGAGGAAGCGAGTCTACTCCTACAGGCAGCGGATTCTGGATGGTACTTCCTGTCGCGAGATCGTGCTGGAGCAGATTCGCGATCAGATTCACCATAACGTCGATCAATTCACCGACCCGATGTTCGGGCCCGAATCGTTCGCCCGCTGGGCCGGGCCGCGACTAGGCTGCCAGCTAGATGCCAAAGACTTCCGAACCACCGACGCGGAAGCGGCGATCTACTATGCGAAGGACATGGCCGAGCGGGCTGCCGAAACGCAGATTCTCGATTCGATCGACGAAAACCTTCCATCCGAAGAAGAGGAGTCGGAATGGAACTGGGAAGCGTTGGTCAATTTCGCCAACAGCCGATTCGGAACCCAGCTGCGAGCTTCCGAGCTGAAGAAGGCGGGGCGCGATCGGGTCGATGAGTTTCTGCTAGAGCGAATCCGCGAGAAGATCGGCGATGTCGACCTCCTCTCTGGGGCGCCACTGCTTCAGGAAGCTTATGGCATGAAGATGCTGTGCGAGTGGATGGCGAATAAATTTGGCATTCAGATCGCTCCATCACAGTGTGCCGACAAGGAGCCGAAGGAACTCAAGGAGATGCTCTACCGGAGCGCCGAAGAAGCCTATCGGGCTCGTGAGGTTTCCTATCCAGTGATGGCTGGCCTGATGAACTTCCGAGTTCCCGGTCAAAGTCAGGAAACGACAACGATACGAGCCCCCGAGTTCTTCGAATGGGCGGCCAATCGATTCGATGACCCATCGCTTCGGATCAGCGAGATCCCGTCGGAATTGAGCCTGGATGGGGTTCATGCGGCCAGCGAGCGATCCGAACAACGCTCGAAGGAAGTGGCGAAGGAATCGCACGAGGTGGTCGCCACGCTGTTTTCGGGGGCCAAGCCGGGGACGAAGGTTTCCCAGTTGCCACAGTCCCAGGCTGGCGTGGAAGCGTTTCGACAGTGGATGCATCAAAGCCAACTTGATCTTCCCGAGGGCGATCCATGGCTTGGCTATGACGAACAGGAAGTGCGGAGGATGGTGCGCGAGGCGATTGATGAGCGGTACTATCCTGAGATTCGAAGGATGGAACGGCAGGTACTGCTGAATATCGTCGATGGCGCTTGGAAGGATCATCTTCTGGCGATGGACCACCTGAGGTCGGCGATTTCGCTGAAGAGTTACGCGCAGATGGATCCTAAGGTGGAGTACAAACGCGAAGGGATGCGGATGTACGGACAAATGTGGTTTTCGATTGGGGAGCAGATGACCGACATCATCTTCCGGATGGAAGGTTTGTCGGAGGACTTTGTCGGTAGCACCTTTGTGGAAACTTCGGCTAGGCACGACACCCCGCAGTCGACCGCCGACCTAGCTCGCCAGGTCGCGCAGGCCGAGGCTGCTGCGGCTCGCGGACAGGCGGCTCCTTCCGCCTCCTCATCGGCTCAAGCTTCCGATCCCCCTATTCGCCTCGATCCGATCCGCAACATGGATCAGCGCGTCGGCCGAAACGATCCCTGCCCTTGTGGATCTGGCAAGAAGTACAAAAACTGCTGCCTGCGAAATCCGTGATTGGATCGCTGAGAAAAAAGTGATCTCAAAGAGAGGGCGGGGGGGTCGGCATGATTATCTGCTCCCGCCCTCTTTTCTTTTCCACGCAAGATATGCGTCGGCTGGCGCAAAAGAAACGGAAGGCTTGCGATGTGTCGCTACATAGTGATGATTTCGGTTTCACCATTGCGTAGCAATGCTTAGAGCCCAACCAAGTGATCCCCAGTGTTGTCGGGTGGATCCATTCGGGCCATCTGGGATGGCCCTTTCGATCGGTTTTTGGTCTGGGGTTTGTCTCACGCGAAGACGCGAAGACGCGAAGTAAGAAGAGAATCAGATCGTACGTCTGCACATGACGACTCGCCCTGCGAGACTGGACCTGTCGATGGGATCCCCAAGCAGGGATCGCAAATGCGATTGGGCTCGCTTTGCCTTCGTGCCTTCGCGGCTTCGCGCGAGCCGAGGAGCGAGTTGCTGGAATTTGCAGGAATGCATGGGTGAAAAAGAGTTTGTTCATCAGGGATGATTCTGCCAAGCGATGGAGTTCCAGGCATCCCGATCGATTTTCTTGGACAGGTCGCCGGATCGCATTGTTTGTGATGCAGGAATCTCGCTGCACTGGTCTGGTGGAAACTTTGGATGGTGGATTCGATGGGCAGACCGAGGGATTCACAAAAATTGTCCGATGGACCAGGGAGAACTTGTCACTTGGCCTTTAGGCAGGGAATTGACTGACTGGTGATGGCCCTTTCGATCTGATTCTCTTCTTACTTCGCGTCTTCGCGTCTTCGCGTGAGACCAACCCCAGACGAAGAACCGATCGAAAGGG
>JBJSWM010000789.1:0-5186 GCA_046085865.1 Pirellulaceae bacterium | reverse complement strand
CTTGAGAAGGACACTGTTGCCGGCCACTAGTGCCTGCAGCGATTGCACCCCCATCAACAGCAGTGGATAATTCCATGCCCCAAGGATCAGAACGCGTCCCCAGGGAACGCGGCTGGTCCGCGCGCTCATCCGCCCCATCCACCAAGGTCGCTGCCAGAAGCTGGCTTGGCGATCGGCGAGGACGCCAGCAGCCTGCTTGGACAGCCATGCGGCTGCGTCGGCAAGCGGCAGAATTTCACCGGCAAGCGAAACGATGGGATCGGTCCGCAGGGGACTGGCGAGTCGTTCCAGCCATCGATCGCAATCCTCGGCCAGAAGGTGAGCGACATTGGCGGCGATACGCGATCGCTTCTGGATCGGCACGTCACGCCATATTCGCTACGCATCGGCCGATCGTTCTCTCAGATCGGCGACCCGCTGCTCCATCCCAAGCCGGTCAACCATCGGCAACTCCGCACAATGCGTCATTCTTCCCACCCAAGCCGGGAGGACATTTGCCGGTTTGTGTGGTCGGTAGACTCACGGAGCCACCTCCATGAACTGCGTTGAGAGGCCTAGCTTCGGCAAAAGTTGCCGGCACGAAATGCGACTCGACTCATAGATCACCGGCAGGCCGCTACCTGGGTGCGTTCCGCCACCCACCAGGTACACCCCCTGGAGATCCTCGAAGCGGTTGTGAGGTCGGCGATGCAACATTTGCGACAAAGAATGAGCGAGATTGAAAGTGGCTCCGTAGTGCACTCCATACTTCTCCTGCCAGTCCTTGGGGGTCACCTGAAACTCTGTCTTGATCCGATCGCGGACTCCGTCGATCCCGATCAACTGGAGTCGGTCGAGCACTTTCTCGCGGTAGGCAGACGTGGTCTTGGAATCCCAGTCCACCGTGCCCCGCTGGAGGTTGGGAACCGGAACGAGGATGTAAAGTCCAGAGCAACCGGCGGGTGCGAGCGATGGATCGGTGACGGATGGATTCTGAACGTAAAACGACGGATCTTCTGGAAGGACATGATCCAGTTCGATCTCGCGGAGATTCTTTTCGTAATCGGTCGCGATATGAATGCTGTGGTGTGGAAGTTTATCGTACTGTCCCTCAATACCTAAATAGAGCATGAAGGTTGAACAGGAGTATTGTTTGGCCGCAAGCTTGCGATCGGTCCATCGGTTTCTTAGACGGTCCGGCACTAGACGTTTCATCGCATTGGCGAAATCGGCATTAATGACCAATGCATCCAGTTCGTAGTCACCTCTCGACGTCTTGACCCCTGTGACCCGTTTTCCTTCAAACTTGAGTTCCGTCACTGGTTCGTTCAAATGGATATCGACCCCCAGTTCGCTGGCGACACGCCCCATCGCTAGGCTGACTTGCCCGCAGCCTCCAAGCGGGTGAAAGACTCCATGTTCGTACTCCAGAAATGACAGGATGGAGAAAAGACTTGGGCAGCGGAATGGAGACATCCCCAGGTACTTCGACTGGAAAGAGAACGCGATCGTCAGTCGAGGGTCTTTGAAGTAACTGTTCAATTCCTGTCCCAGCGTCTTCCATGGCTTTGCCATCGGCGCGGCTGCCAGCACCGGTGGTCTTAGAAGATCCAGGGCGCTGTTGAAGGGGGACTCAAGGATCGGCCTGAACTTCTGCAGTTTCGTCCGATTCTCGTCCATGTAGCGCCGAAGGGCCCCGGCATCTTGAGGCGAGATCGCAACAATCTGTCGCTCCATCTCTTCCAAATTCGGGGTGCAATCGAGTCGTCCTCCTGCACCGAAAGTAATGCGGTACTGGGGGTCCAGTCGTGCCATGGGGACTTCGTCATCGAGACTCCTGCCGACCGATTGGAAGATCTCCTTCAGGACGCGTGGATAGAGAAAAAAAGTCGGGCCTAGATCGAAACGGAAACCATCCTGTTCGATCAGGGAGCATCGGCCACCGAGCGTCGGTTTGGCCTCCAGGAGAGTGACTTTGGCACCTGCATGAGCCAGTTGCATGGCAGCCGCCAATCCACCGGGGCCCCCGCCAATCACGACCACGTTTCGCCCGTTCTTCAGCTTGCTCATCCTTCTCCATCCATCCTCATTCTGGAGTCCTGACATCGAGCCGACGGTCGAGCGGAGTTGCGATTGATGTCACTCGCCTACCGACGCTCGTCCTGTTCCGGTGGCTGGTGCGGCAACTCAACTCCTCCATCGTACTCTCTTCTTTGCAATTCGGTTCGCTCGTGACGCATACGGTGCGCCACAAAAAACGAGTCTCCCTTCAATCCGTACAACCGGAAGACTCGATCCATTTGGTTGCTGCGACCCACTGAGCCGGCGCCTTCTTTTTCAATTGCTCGGCCCCCGTAGGATATTCACCCGACAACCACGGGGTTGCCGCTGCGAATGGAACCTGCACAGGTACTGACTGCACCGATTCGTTCGGATTCACTTGATTTCCTAGGGCCGGGAATTCGATATTAACGACAGCCGATTAGGCTAACGCCAGGAGAAGGATCGACTGGCCGCGGATTGCTCTCGCAGGGAGGGTGGGGATTGCTGGGGACAACCAGATGCGCCGTTCTAGGTATTTTGTGCTGGGGATGATTCTCCTCTTCTTGGGGTTGGAAGTTCGCCTTTTTGACTCCGTCGTCTTGAATGAGTCCAGCACGAAGGCACTGCGTCGCGTGGTGCGTGGCCAAGTGGCATCCAACGATCCCGTGGGCAGTTTCTACAACTCACCTGCGATTAGTCCGAAGCAGCAGATCCGTTTTCCTCGTTGGCTGGGATACGGACTTTTGGCTGCTGGCGGCTTTATCTGCCTCCATGCTTTGATCATGCCCAAGGACGATTGAGCGATCGAATATGACGCGGCGATGGAGAATAGCTGGGATTCCGCCGCAGTCGACAACCTTTTGGGTCGCTTCGGCAATCCTATTGGTGGTGATCTTCTCCAACCTGCGTGACCAATGGATGGTTTCCGGCAGCCCTCTAGTCACCGACGACGTTCGAAGAACGGATCACTATTTCATCCACACGTTGGCGGAGGATGTGGGGCGACCTTTGGATGCATCCGACGATGGTTCAATGATTGGATCGCTCAGTTGGAATGGCGAGCACTACCTGTTCCGATCGTCCGATGGACAGGGCGACGAGATCCCCTGCTTTAGCAATTCCGTGCTGGATGCATTCGATCGTCAGGAGGCAGCACTGAAGCAGCGAGGTTGGCAAATTTGGGGTCGGGTCGAGCAGTTTCGAAGTGAGTCGACCCTGTGGATTGAAAAGATTGCACCAGCCCCCCAAAATACGATCCAGTGATCTAACGATCGCACTGGCTTGCCGTCGATCAGGTAGTCCTCAGGCTGGTGATCGAACGCGTTGCGTGACTGAAAGCTCTTGTGCATTCCCTTGCCATCTCTGCGCCTTAGCAGCGATGTGACGATGGACAGAGTGATCGTATCAGGTAATCGATTATCGACGAGCAGCGTGACAATCTGCACGCGCATGAGCAACCGCCAGAAGAAAACGTGCATCCAACTGGATCGTCGGCGGAACCGGATAGGCAGCTTTTTTGCAGCAACCCTGCGATGGCTTTTTGAGAGAAGCTTTCGCAAATTCAAGGCTGTCACATTGGTCCCTGGAATCGATGAGCCCAATTGACTTGGCGGTGTGCGGCGATTGACACGACCGCTACCAAGGCCAATAAGAGTTCTTCTTCTTACTGCGACTCGTGGATGGCTTACCGCTGGTGACTGACTTGCTCTTTATTGTCGTTTGCCCGGTGACGCGGTTCCACCACTGCTTTGTGGAGCTGGTGGCTTGAGTCCATGAGGAAGTTGATTTCTTGCTGGATTGAGTCGACTTGGGCCTAGGCGACGGTTGGACCCACGGGGGAGTTGACTTGGGCGGCTGCCATTCATCGGTCTTGCGAGTTGGCTTCGACGGCTTGGAGCCGCTGCCAAACCATCCATTCCACCAGGAAGTTTCCTTGGCAGTGGCCTGGTTGCAGTTGAAGCAAAGCAGAGTGGCAATCAAGAGGGTCCAAAGCGGCAGTCGGATCGAAGAGGTCATCAGCGACGATTCCTTGCTTCAGCACTAGAATTTCGGTCTTTCCAGATCCTGCCAATCCCCAATGGTCGGCTTATCGATCGTTTTGGGTTCCAGATCGTCCGGGTAGGGGTCGAGCGCTTTTTTGATGTTCCCCCACCATCGCTTGCTGGTTTCAGTAAAACCACCGCTGCTCTTTTTCTTGGACGTCGATTTTCCTCCATTCCATTTCATCCAGGATGGGGTCGACCACCAGCTTTTCTTCTCCGCAATTTGCTGGAGATGTTCCGATGCAACGGTGGAACCATTTGAAGTGGAGGCGACTGGGAGGGCGATTTCTTTCGTCACCGTGTGCCGACCGCTCGACTGGTCCGAAGACGGCCCCGACACACTCTGACCGAAGGCAGGTGCCGTGCAAAACCAAAGCAGCAAACAGCCAAGACCTGCTGAGTAGCGGATCATCGCATCATCTCCCGGTGGAATCGCGTCGCTTTTTCGATCAGCAATGGCGAGGGAAAGGCCGAAACCGAAGCGACTTTCTGGGCTTATGACAAATCACTTCGGTGATGTCTAGAGGTCTTTTACCGCAGTTTGCCCCACGGATGATGGCTTCTTTCGATGGTTGTTCGGAATGCGAAGCAACTGATCTTGGCGCCAGTTCTTTTAGCGAATATCGACCGATTGTGATTGCTTTTCCTGGACTGCACGACGATGGACCGACGAACAGCCAAGAGGGTTGCCTGGATGAAGGTAGAGCTGGAGCAGCTTCAGCGATGGGCCAACCATCCAGAGGAGGCGGGGAGCCACCTGGAGGAGTTGATCGCTGCCGTGGGAAGTGAGGAAGAGGAAGTGGTCGCATGGGCCAGCGAGTCGCTGGAGAACTGCGGTCCTCCGCCCAAAGAGAAATGGACATGGATCGCGGATCGGCTGGTGAAGGAGTCCGGGGACAGGCAGTATTGGTTGTGCACCTTGGCCGGGAGGATTGATCAGCCAGAGGAGGCGATGGAACGAGCCTTGGTGGATGTGGCAAGTGGTGAGCAGGTTGCCGAGGCCAATGCGGTGCGGGCCTGTTGGGCACTGGAGCGGTTTCCTCGGTTGGCCGAGTCATCGCGTCTTGCCATTCAGCAATTGGCCGATGGTAGTGCCTCTGCTGGATTGCGGCTGGCTGCGGC
>JBJSWM010000788.1:0-981 GCA_046085865.1 Pirellulaceae bacterium | reverse complement strand
AGCGCAATCTTCTTGTCCTCAGTGCAACGGCACTCCTAATCCTACTCGAAAAGATCGTGATGCCAGGACCAGCTTTGGATCACGAACGACTCTACGTTCATCGACTGTCGATCGCCTACGTGGCCTTCTCGGACCCGATCTCAAAGTCACTGGAAGCGACGAATCGTCAGGTTTGCGATCCATGACTGAAGGCAGTGCCATCGATTCCCCGGTACTTCGCCTGAGGAAATGGCAAGTTTAAGCCTCAAGGAGAAGAATCGATTCTTTGAAATCGCTTGAGATCGGCTTTGGCAAATGCAGACCTTCATGATGTCCTGAACCATTGCGATGCGATGGAAACTGCTTCGCCTTTCCGTTGGACAACCGATCTATTGCCAATTCTTTTCGATGCTCACCCTACGGATGAAACGAACCAACGGGCTTTCCGAGATTTGAATCGAGCACAACCCCAGCGCGGAACTCTGAAGAAATCAGGTAGCCACCGTACACGCAGGTCCGAGTACGCCGGTTCAACAAGAATTGAAGAGCCTCTATTGGCGTCAGTGCGCGGCATAGTTGCAACTTTGGTACAGCTGCCTGCTCCGTTGCGGACTTTTGACATTAGATTGTTCCAAGGTTGGTTGCTCAGGCGATGAACAGCGCGATCAGAGTCGGATTGTGGTTCGCGGCTCTTTGGTTCCGCTACCGGCCAACGGAGGTCACCAATCTTGTTAGCCAGGCAAGGTACCGTGACTCCCCGATGGCCCTAGATCGGGAGTCGGAATCCTTCGGATTTCATCGCCAAAAATGCCCACGTTAGGCAGAATCTGCTGGCGTCTGCGCAGCGAGGTGACACTGTGCCTCCACGCGAACCGACAGCAAATGATCCGCAATGCTTTCGGCAGTGATGCCTGCCACTCGTACTGCGCAATGGGAATCTCGCGGGAACTACGACCGGTCGAAGTGGTAGACGATGAGTAGGATCCCAGCGGGTTGGGTTGC
>JBJSWM010000787.1:0-27943 GCA_046085865.1 Pirellulaceae bacterium | reverse complement strand
CGACTTTTTTGAAGTTGATTGCCGGGGAGATCCAGCCCGAGTCAGGGCAGATTCGAATGGCTCCTGGAATGAAGATGGCTCGCTTGATCCAGGAGGTTCCGCAAGGTGTCGCCGGCACGATCGAAGCCTACTTGAGGCGATCGTGGCAAAGCCGGCCGAAGGGCCGTGAGGAAGAGGGGCATGCATGGCGTGAGGATGCTGCGGTGCAGCGAGTCGTCCAGCAGATGAAGTTGGATCCAGGGGAGGAAGTCGCCAGCCTCTCGGCAGGCTGGCAGCGCCGCGTGCTACTGGCGGAAGCGTTGATGGGCAAGCCCGACCTATTGCTGCTGGACGAACCGACCAACCACCTGGACCTGGACTCGATCGAGTGGCTGGAGCAGTTCCTCAAGGGGTATGAGGGAAGCCTAGTCTTCGTGACGCACGACCGCGCCTTCTTGAGGGCGATCGCCACTCGGATCACCGAAATCGATCGAGGGCGGCTCTATGATTGGGCCTGCGATTACACCACCTTCCTGCAACGCAAGGAGAACCTCCTAGCAGCTCAGGAAAAACAGGATGCCTTGTTCGACAAGAAACTGGCAGCGGAGGAGGTATGGATCCGCACCGGCATCAAAGCTCGCAGAACGCGCAACGAGGGACGAGTGCGGGCTCTGGAGTCGATGCGCCGTGAACGATCTCAGCGGCTGTCGCAAGTCGGGGCGATGCGCGCTGAGGTGTCGACGCTAAGGCAGTCTGGCCAGTTGGTGATGGAGCTGGAGAATGTTTCCTTCGGCTACCCTGACAAGCCGATTTTGCGCGATTTTTCTACCTGGATCATGCGTGGCGATAAGATCGGAATTGTCGGAGGCAACGGGGCTGGAAAATCGACCTTCATCAAACTGCTGATGGGAACTCTGCAGCCCCAATCGGGAACCATTCGGCGAGGTACCCATCTGCAGACGCTCTATTTCGATCAACTGCGAGAGCAGATTGATGACGAGAAAACGATCGCTGACAACGTCGCGGATGGCAACGACCAGGTGATCGTTTCCGGCAAGCCAAAGCACATCTATTCCTACCTCCAGGATTTCCTGTTCACTCCCGAACGGGCGCGGCAACTTGCCAAGACGCTCAGTGGTGGCGAACGGCATCGACTCCTGCTGGCAAGGCTTCTCAAGCATCCGTCCAATCTGCTGGTGCTGGATGAGCCGACCAATGATTTGGACGAGGAGACTCTGGAACTGCTGGAAGCTTTGCTGGTCGATTATCAAGGGACTCTGCTCGTGGTCAGCCACGATCGCGAGTTCTTGCAGAGGACCACCACCTCGGTGTTGGCATTCGACCGCCAGGGAGTGCTTCGCGAGTTCGCTGGCGGCTACGACGACTACGCTCGCTACCGACAGCGCGAAAAAGAGATCGCCCAGACGGACGCAACTTCGGTGGGATCACCGAAGTCTGCCTCCAAAGCGCCGACAACCTTGGATGGTACATCCCGTGGCAAGCAAGCCAAGTTGAGCTTCAAGGAGCAGCGAGATCTGGAATCCTTGCCGGGGAAGATCGAGGCATGGGAGACGGAATTGAATTGCCTCCAGGTGGCGATGGGAGATGCTGCTTTCTACCAGAAACCTGCCGCGCAAATCGCGGAGACGGCGGCCAAAGTCCAGGCGTTGCAGAAGGAGATTGAGCAGGGGTATGAGCGATGGCAGAGCCTGGAGGAGCGGCGTAGCGGCTGAGATCTGCCTTGCTCCTCGTCGGTGAAATCCGATGACCCCCTTACGGATTGCCAGTCGCATCTTGGTCTCCGGCGTTTGGCGCGGGTATACTGAAGCGATCCCACCTTCCCCAATCTCCGCCATGCTCCGCAACGGAGTCCCGCCATGCATGCTGCCCTGTCGGATGAGCCTTCTTCGATCGCCATCGGGAAAATCGTTGGCCGCGGTCGCTTGAGTATCCGTGGCCTGATCCTTTTCTTTTGGTGCTGCCTTTCATCGCCCGTGCTTGGGGATTCGCCGGTAACCTTCGAAGCAACGATTCGCCCCATCCTCAAAGCGCACTGCTTCCACTGCCATGGCGAAGAGGCGGAGAAACAAGGGGGGCTGGATCTTCGACTGGTTCGGACGATGCAGCAGGGAGGCGATTCGGGAGTTGCTTTGATCCCTGGTCAACTGGACCAGAGTCTGATCTGGAAGCAAGTCGAAACAGGGATGATGCCTCCCTCGGGAAAAGGCCTGAACGATACCGAGAAGGAGTTGCTGAGGCGGTGGATCACCGAGGGAGCCCAGACCTTGCGGCCGGAACCTGATGCACTGCCCGAGGGTCCTCAATGGACAGAGGAGGAGCGGAATTTCTGGTCGCTGCAGCCGGTGACCGTTCATCCCATGCCGGCCATCGATCCTGGCATCTGGATCGATTCGCCTGTCGACGTCTGGGTGGCGATGAAACAGCAACCCCATCAGCTCACTTTTTCCGAATCGGCTTCGCCGCCCGATTGGCTTCGTCGAATCACCTTCGATCTGCTTGGGATCCCGCCGACTTGGGAGGAGATCGAAGCCTTCTGCGACGATCCAGCCCCAGACGCCCGGCAGAGAGTCGTCGATCGACTCCTTGCGAATCCACGTTTTGGAGAACGATGGGGACGCCACTGGCTGGACGTCGCCGGATATGCCGACAGCGATGGATACACCGAAGCCGATGCCCAAAGACCGTGGGCGTTTCACTACCGTGATTATGTGATCGATGCACACAACGCCGATCTGCCGATCGACCGATTCCTGGAAGAGCAGCTCGCAGGGGATGAACTGGTAGCCACGCCTTGGGAGAATTTGACGCCCGAGCAGGCGAAGCGATTGGCTGCGACCGGTTTCCTGCGGATGGTTCCGGATGGGACGGGGCAGGAGGGAGTCGACGCCAACGTGGCGAGGAATGACGTGATCGCTGAAACCATCAAGGTCGTCTCCAGCGGTGTTCTGGGGCTGACGGTTGGCTGCGCGCAGTGCCATCATCACCGGTACGATCCGATCTCGCAGGAAGACTACTATCGACTGCGAGCGGTATTTGAGCCGGGATTGGATTGGAAGCAGTGGCGAGATCGCTCGCAGCGACTGGTGAGCCTCTGGAATTCATCGCAGAGGGAACAGGCAGCGAAGGTCGATCAGGAGCTATCGGAGCTGGAGGGGAAGCGGGTTGCTGAACTGGATGGGATTGTCCAGGAGGTTTTCGACAAGGAATTGGCGAAACTTCCTGAAGCGATGAGGGAGCCCGCCAAGGTGGCCCGCAACACTCCAGCCGACAAACGGACAGAGGATCAGAAGAAATTGATGCAGGATTTTCCCAGCTTGAATGTCGATCGCGGCAGTGTCTATCTCTACGAAGGACAGCGGTTGCAGGATTTCAATAAGCGGTATGAGCAGTTGCAGAGCGAACTGCGGGGGAAGCGACCTCCAGAAAACTTTGTCTCTTGTTTTTCAGAAGTACCAGGGCACCTACCGCCAACGCATCGGTTCTTTCGCGGCGATTTTCAACAGCCCAGAGAAGTGATTGCTCCAGGGGGCCTGAGCGTCCTTGGTGAAAGTGATCGGATCGCCGATGACGATGCCCAGCTTTCCACCAGTGGCCGCCGACTGGCGCTCATCCGCACCTGGACATCCGGGACTCATCCGTTGGTGACTCGCGTCCAGGCCAATCGACTCTGGGCACCTTTGTTCGGTCGTGGCATCGTGGCGACTCCTGGTGACTTCGGGCGTTTGGGGGAAGCTCCCAGTCACCCGGAATTACTCGACTGGATGGCAGAAGAGTTGGTGCGGCGCGGCTGGAGTCGCAAGCAGATGCTTCGCGAGTTGCTGCTCTGCCGCACCTATGGTCAAACCTCTGTCCGAACGCATGCTGCGTCCCAGGTCGATCCAGAGAATACGTGGCTAAGCCATCAGCGGCTTCGACGCCTGGAGACCGAATCGATCCGCGATTCGATGCTGGCGGCCAGTGGCATGTTGCAAGTCGATCGCGGTGGTCCGGCGGCTGCAGTGAATCCCGACGAAGTCGGCCAGTTCATCGTCGGCAAGGCGACTCGCGACGGCAACGGTATTCTGGTGGCCAAGCGGGAGGAGTCTCCCGAACTCTATCGTCGAAGTATCTACATCGAGGTCCGGCGTTCCATGCCGCTTGGGATGCTGGAACCATTCGACCCGGCAGCCACGGTTCCCAATTGCGAACGGCGATCGGTGTCGACCGTCGCGCCTCAGTCGCTGTTGCTGATGAACCACGCGGAAGTGATCCGCTTATCGGAGGCATTTGCCAGGCGGGTGCGGCGCGACGCAGGCGAGGATCCTGCGGAACAGATCCGCCATGCGTGGCGACTTGCCCTGGGGCGACAGCCCCCTGAAGATCTGCTGGCCGACGCAACGCAGTGGCTGACGAACTGGAAGCCCGATCCCGCAGGGGAGCCAGCCAGCGCAGCAGCCCCCGATACGATCGATCCGGCTCTCCAGCCCCTGGCTCTTTACTGCCAGGCGATCTTCTCGTCCAACCCTTTCCTTTATATCGACTGATATCCCATGGAAGCCGAAAACTCCCTTCGTTCTTCGCGGCGGCATTTCCTCGCACAGCAATCGATCGCCGGTGGCTTTCTGATGCTGGCCGGCGCCGTCGATCGCTCCGCTTCCGCGCTGCCCCCCAAACCGAATCTGGAACCGCCGCAATGGGACCTGCTGCCCAAGAAGCCTCATCATGCGCCGCAGGCTAAGGCGATGATCTCGATGTTCATGCAGGGAGGCCCCAGCCACATCGATCTTTTTGACCGCAAGCCGGAGGTGGAGAAACGTCATGGTCAGAACTACACAGGGGACCTGAAGTACGACAATGCGGCCGAGTCGAGTGCGAAGATATGGGCCGGACCTTGGAAATGGCGAAGGTTCGGTCAAAGCGGCATGGAGTTGAGCGAGCTGATTCCTCACTTCGGCTCGATCGCCGATGAAATCACTTTGGTCCGTTCGATGCGCACGGCGGTCAACAACCACGGACAGTCGATCTACGCCTTGCACCACGGACGGATCACCGCAGGTCGCCCTGTCCTGGGATCCTGGCTGACCTTCGGGCTGGGAAGCGAAAGTCAGCAGCTGCCCGCCTTCGTGGTGCTCACCGATCCCGGTGGACTTCCGGTGCTGGGAACCGACTGCTGGTCGAATGGCTGGCTGCCCAGTCAGTTCCAAGGGACCGTGATCCGCCCCAAGGAACCTCGCATCCTGAATCTCGATCCACCACCTCATCTGGCAGGAGCTCCTCAGCGTGCCTATCTGGAGCGATTGCAGAAAATCAACGCTCGCCACCTCCAAGATCATCCAGGGGAAAGCGATCTATCGGCACGCATCGGAACCTTGGCGCTGGCCGAAGCGATGCAGTCGGCCGCCAAAGAGGCGCTCGACATCCACCGTGAGACGGCCGCAACGCACCGCCTGTATGGACTCGATCAGGAGCCGACCCGCGAGTTTGGCACCCGCTGCCTGATCGCAAGGAGATTGATCGAGCGAGGTGTTCGCTTCGTTCAGCTATACACCTCCACGCAGCAGTGGGACCACCATGGAAACATCACCGAAGGACTCCCAGCAGCTTGCCGCAAAGTCGATCAGCCAGCCGCAGCTCTTGTCAAGGATTTGAAAGACCGAGGCATGCTCGATGAGACAATCGTCCACTGGGGTGGCGAGATGGGTAGATTGCCGGTCATTCAAAATGAAAAGAATGTTGGGCGGGACCACAATACCTACGGTTTCAGCGCCTGGGTCGCCGGAGGTGGATTCCGAAAAGGATATGTTCATGGAGCGACCGACGAATTTGGATACCAAGCGATCGTGGACGTGGTGCATCATTACGATTACCACGCCACGCTGCTGCATCTATTCGGCCTGGATCCCGAAAAACTGATTTTTTCTCGCCCCGGAGGGGTCGGCACTCTCTTGGATGGTCAGCCAGGTCAGATCGCCACCAAGCTTCTGGAACGTCCACCGACCACCGTCGGCTAATCGAGGCTTGCACTCCGTACGTCCATCGCAATAGGTTCAGGCTGATGGCGTACCTTTGACACTAGGATCTCCCCAACGACTCCATCTGAGATTTCGAGGGGAGGGAAGACTGTCATTCTAAAGTTCGTTAGAATGTCGTCTTCGGGGCTAGACTTCTTTAGGTCGAAATCCGCGAGACTTCTCCCCGCCATCCCGATGCAAGTCAGGGGGTCAGGAGAATTAGCCTGCGAGCCTGCTGGCGCAGTTGCCGTGCGGCGGCGGCTTGTTCGTGTCCCAGGCTACCAGGAATCTCCATCTGACCACTTGCGACCGCCTCGGCCTCCAGGAGTCGGGCCCCCTTCAGGATCGATTCAATGGCCAGCCAGTGTTTGGACGAGGGTGTGGCCTCGACTGGATCGGCATGACCCTCCAGCAAGATGTTTCCCTTTGCCCTGTCTGGTTTGGCCCCAGGCCCCTGTTGGCTGCGTTCCAAAAGCAAATCGCGGATCGTTGCAAGAGTCGGATCGTCGGGGTCGATGGGTTGGGGAGTCAGATCGAGCCCTGGGGGGGCGATCAAGCTGGAGTCGATGGAGGCCGGAGGAGTTGGAAGGGTGCCGTTGAGCGGACTTTTGGTTTCGGGAGAAGTCGCCAATTCCGTCTCCGGCGCTGCGCTCTGGGGAGGCCCCGAAGGCTTGGCTCCCGGCGGTGGCTGGAGGGCCAATAGTTGCGTCGCTAGCCCCCCTTCGCGGATTTCCCAGGCTCCTGCCATCGCCAGCAGAACCACCATGAGGGCAGAGGCTAGTCTTTTCCAGTGGCGATTCGATTGTATTCGCTTCCGATGCATTGGCATGTCTCCATTCTCCATCGTTTCCCTCTGGCTCCTCCGTGCCGGTGGCACGACCAACGTAGTATAGGATAGATCGGATCGTGGCTACCTGGGGATCCCATGTCGATCCCCTGAGGGCTGACTGCCTCCGTTCACACGAACTCTCATCGATCTGCGACAATAGGAAGGCGAACTGCGATCGGTAGTTCGCCGACGTTGATTTCCTTTCGCCATGCCACGATGGACTGCCCATGCCGCTCGCACACGACGTACTGCTTCAGTTGAAGCGATGGAATACCCCGACGATCTACAACGGCTGGGAGCAGATCACCCGGCATGATGTGACGCGCGAAGGGATCAATATCGAAGAGACCCGCGACTTCATGCCTCAGATGGGGCCGATGGTCGGCTACGCGGTGACATTGTTGGTCGAGCCCTCGCAGAAACGGCATCAGCTCTCCAGCAACGCATGGCACGACTACCGCTCTTACGTTGCCTCGATCCCAGGTCCAAAGATTGTCGTCGTCCAGGATCTGGACAAGCCGCAGGTGATCGGTTCGTTCTGGGGGGAAGTCAACAGCAACGCGCATCGGACGCTGGGGTGCGTCGGCACGATCACCGACGGCGCGATCCGCGACCTAGATGAAATGACCAACGCGGGATTCAAGGCAATTGCCAGACGGCTTTGTGTCGGCCATGCGCACGTCACCCCTGTCCGTTGGAATATTCCTGTGGAAGTCTTTGGGCAGACGATCCAACCTGGACAACTGATTCATGCCGACAAGCATGGATTTCTGGCGATTCCAAAAGAGGATGAAGAGCAGCTGCTGAATGCATCGCGATTGATGGACCAATTTGAGTGCCAAACCGTCATTCCTGCCGGTCGCTACACGCAAGGCTTGCCAGCAGAGACGGTGGTGGAACGATTGCGTGAGGCAGGAAAGGAGTTCCAGCGGTTGGCGAAGGAAGCCTTCCAGCGGCAGGGGGAGTGGTCGTAGTGCCCCCGGGGAATCATCCTCAGGCAGTTGATTGTCTTTTCAAGATCTGAGTTCGTACTTGCCCCCGAAATCCCGAAGAGGAATCCGATACGATGGAGCGAAGAAGCTTTCTTGCTATCTCCACTTTGGCTGCATTGTCGCCTTGTGGAGTCGCCGCAGCGACACAGACGCCTGAGCGAATCATTGACACGCACCAGCATTTGTGGGACCTCCAGCGGATTCGACTTCCATGGCTGGAGGGAGCGCCCGATACACTGAGGCATCGTTTCGATCTGGAGGAGTATCGCGAGGCGACCAAGGGGCTTCCGATCGAAGCCATCTACATGGAAGTGGATGTGGCGGATGACCAATTGGATCGGGAAGTGGCGTATGTGGTCGAAGCCTCAAAGGCGCGCAACCCGACACGGGCCGCGGTGATCGGTGGGCGCCCGGGAACTCCCTCGTTCGCCGACTACTTGGCACGGCACCGGCCCAATAAGGAGATCCGGGGCGTGCGGCGCGTCCTGCACTCCGATGTCACCCCCCCTGGAACCTGTCGGAAGGAGCCTTTTCTGGCGGACATGAAGCGTCTGGGGGAGATCGACTGGAGTTTCGATTTCTGCGTGCGACCCCAGGAACTGCCAGACGCTCGCCATGTCGCTGCTCAGTGCCCCGATACCCGGTTCATGCTGGACCATTGCGGCAACCCCGATCTGACCGCGTGGCAGAAGAACCCGCCGACCACGCCCAAGCATACGGTCGATGCATGGCGCAAGAGCATCGAGGATCTGGCATCGTTGCCCAATGTCCACTGCAAGATCTCTGGGGTGATCGCAACCTTGCCTCAAGGTGCCGGCGCGGAGTACCTAGCCCCAGCCATCCATCATTGCTTGGACGCTTTCGGGCCGGACCGTGTTGTCTTTGGTGGCGACTGGCCTGTTTGCCTTTTGGGTGGCACCTTCCAGCAGTGGTACACGATGCTGACGGAAATCATCGCAGATCGTTCTGCGGAAGATCGCCAAAAGCTTTGGTGGAAAAACGCCGTCGGCTTCTATCGACTGGCCTGACCGACCTCCCAGATAGGGTCGCCCGATTGCCATAGGCTCTCGCCCTGCGCCGTGCGGATCGTCCAGTCGGGATGGTCCCTGGGTGCCTCCATCCGAAGGCTTCCGTCCTGCCTCGCTTCTACATCGATCGATGTTCCGTGAAAGCGGAGATGGCGCACTTTCAGGCTAGGCCAGCTCTTGGGAAGTCGCGGTTGAAAGAGCATGCCATCGAGCCGAGGTTCCCAGCCGAGAAATCCATCGATGAGGATTGAAGGGACCAACGCGCTTTCCAAAAACTCTTCGTCCAGTCCCAGGCCCCCTGCAGTACCACCTCCCTGCAGTGTGCCACGCGTGGGGTCCTTGTAATAGGCGCGGTATCCGCCCGCCAATTGCACCTCCTCGAACCACTCCAGCGTCTGCTGCATTTTGGCCCAAGCGTCATCCGGGCCATTGGTTCGGACACGTGCAAGCCAGTCAAAGTAGCTGAATCCCAGCACCGCTCCACCATCCTGCACTTGGCCTCCCCAAGGGATCGCCCCCGGGTCGCTCCATGCCCAGCAATACGTCTCCACATTCCTCTTGGTCGTAGCTCGCGGTCCAAATCTCCAGTGGTAGATATCTTCCCCCTGCGACGTGTCCCCATCCACGCGCCGCCTTCCATCGATCCAGTCGAAGATCGATCGGGATTGATCGGGAGTGGTTAGTCCGCGAGCCACCGCTTCCAGATTCAGAAAGGTAAAACCGTAGTCGTAGCGCTGCCCCTGCAGGTCTTCCCACCCGATCAGTCGCCCGGTCGGTTCGGACCAAAACCGCTGTTGAAATGTTGCCCGGCACCGGTTGGCGAGCTGTTCTAGCGCTGCAGCATGGCGCGAGGGGTGCGGTGCGGGGATTCCCCATTGCGGATGCGCTGCGATCTCCTTTTCCAGCCTCGACATCCGCTCCAGTGCCGCCACCATCATCATCGACGCCAACGCATCACGGCCACCAAACGGGAGCAGGTCCCAGTAGTTGTTCCCGACACCCAATCCAGGACGAATCTTTGTTTTGCCTTCCGTCCCGTTGAGTCCGCTGCGACCATCATGCCCCACCCACGGGACCCGGACGAGGCCTTCGCGTTCTACGGAGAATTCTTCGATCGCAAACTGAAGAGCGGTTCGCATTCGATCGATATTCCGTCTTAGAAAATCGATACGTCCCGTCCAGTCCAGCAGGTCGCAGCAGGCGATCAGGTAGTTGGTGTTGGTGATCGGATGCCGGGTGTCGATCGCAGTGCACACCGACTTGAGCACCCACTGGGAACCGACCACCGCCGGCAGTTCGATCCTCCATTGCTCCAGCAGCCCGCCGTACTTGGGATGCAGATAGAGCGGGACGTTGTAGTAGCGATGGGATCCGTTCGTTGGAGCGACCTGGAAAGCAACGTGCCTCGCGTCGTCCCAGGTCGATTCCTCTTTCATGCGCCAATGGATCTGTCCCTCCGATCCTACGGGCAATTCCGGATGTGACATCTCCAGTCGTGCAAAAGGGGCGACGATGGTGCCGCATCCAATGGTGGGTGTGGTGATGACCACACGATCTGAGGTTGCCTTGAGCACCAAGCCCTCAGCGGGATCGATGCCGACCACCTGGGCACCTTGAAACTCCCACGAGTCCCAAGAGGTTTCTGGTTGCGAGCGGAAATTCTGAATGGCCCAGATATCTCCTTGGAGGCTGAAGTGCCATCCCTTTCCAGTGCTCTGCTGCCAACCAGGAAATGGCCATCCCTCGCTATGGGCCATCCCGCGATGCTGCTGCATCGAGACATATCCCTGGGAATCGATCCGCCGCCCCAACAGGCTGGCTTGATAGCGATCGGCGGCAGCCGCTTGGTAGCCCAATGTCGCTCGCGGCAACCAAGGGTCCCTAAGGGTGCAATCGGAAAAAGCACCGGGCTGATGGATCTGCTGTAGGCGATGCACCAGTTCCATCCACCGTTCCGCTCCCGGCACCTCGCAGGTGACTTCCTGTGCCATCAAGTGGTAGGTGCGCCATGGGGCAAGGAAGGTAATCAGAGCTAGAAGGACAGCGGTAGGCAGTCCATAGCGAAACGACATGGTTGGCATGCGACAGGAATCTCGGAAGGGCAGGTGCGCCATGCAGTCGCTAGCGACCGTTGCAAGGAGCGGGGGCTGGTAGGCTGTGATCCTGAAGGGGCGGAAAGGGCTAGTCGAAGGGGCGAGTGTTTCTAGATGGGTTGTCTGGACGCAGTAGAGACGGTGATTGCATCCCCCAGGATGCTCGGATCGGGTGGTGAAATCCTTCGATCGATCAGGCCGTCAACGGGAGTGGGCTGGTGGCGAATTGCTGCCGCAAAGCGACCAGGGTGGCTGCGTCCAGCGTCGACAGGCCCAACCACCACTGCAGCCGAGCTCGACGAATCACCCCTTTCTCCATGAAGTTTCCAAACAGAAGCACACTCTGGCGATCTCCAGGACTGGTTTCGCTCCAGCTGGCTTCGGGAGCATCCAGGGGATGAACCCAAATGTGGCTGCTGCACCTGGGTGTCCATTGTTCATGTTGGATCGTCAGCGTTGCTGCAGGATCACCCAGAGCGGGGGATCGCAGTCCAGCCGACTGCGATCGAAAGCTGATCTGCACAGCGGGGTAGCACTCCAAGAGTTGGGTATGGACACTGACCCAAACTTCTAGGCCCAGCCGCATGCCGGGGGACTGCAGCGCACGAAAATCGAGCTGCATGCTGTAGGGCTGCTGGCGATGCTCCGGATAAAGAACCACTAGGTCGTTGCCGCGGATGTAGGCATCGGCCAAACGGGGTGGAGGCACCTCGCGAAGATCGATCTGAAACAGTCGGCTCTTCGGTTCCTCCCGCCCATCCATCGACCATTCCAGGCCACGCTGAATATGACCCAAAGGAGCCTTCAGCTGCACTCCGTTACGATTCCACTCTGCGGTGTCACCATCGAGTTTCCAGACCATCCCCGACTTCCTTATGCTGGCCAAGCAACGACTGACGATCGACGAAAATCGATCGATCGGATCGCTGCGCGCTGAATCGACGCCTCCGCACCGATTGTAGCAGCTTCATCGGTGTCGTTTCGAGTGGCTCTTCGATGCCAATCCAAATCGCTACAAAGAACCGCTAAGCAGTGTTGCTTGATGCTGCTGGGCGCACTGATCCAGCGTCGCCTTCATGGCGTCGCGCACCTGATCTCCGGTCAGCGTTTGAGAGGGGTGCTGGAAATCGAGTGAGAAGAACCAACGTTTGCGATCGTTGCCGTCTTTCGCGTAGTCGCGGTATGTCTCATGGAAGTGGATCGCTTTCAGCCATGGTCCAGCCGACGCGCGGATCGTTTGCTCGAGCGCTGCCCAGGGAAGGGATTCGGGGACGACCAAGTTGAAATCTCGCTGCACGACTGGGAATGGAAGGGTAGGCTGCCAGGTTGGTACTGGCTGGAAATTCTCTAGCAAAAGATCCAGATGCACTTCGGCCAAAACAAGTGGCCGGGCTACCTTCATTTTCTGACGAAGTCGATGACTCAACTGCCCCTGCCACGCCAACTGCTTACCCGCCATTCGGTAGATTAGGCCGGTTGCAGGTTCGATTGAAGGATGATCCCAAGGATCGATTTCCCAGCGGTTTGGACTTCCCATGGCACGGACAAACAGTTCCTCGATCAAGCCACGAAGGATGCGATCTTCCGTATCCCCCAGCAATCCTAATGTCCATTGCTCGGCGGGCAGGTCGCCTCGCGAGCCATCGACTTGGTAGATCGAGGCGATTTCATAAAGTCGCACGTGGCTGGCGATATGGTCGGCCTGACCAATCCAGCATTGAAGCAGGCTGGGAACTAGGCTTCGGCGCAGTTGCTGTGCACCTTCCAGCAACGGTTGGCGGCTGGATCGACTGGGTGCGTCGGTCCAGGCACTGATCATCCCATCTAGTTCTTTCGATACCAAGCTAGGAGTGAGCGCTTCATCAAACCCGCATCCTGCCAGAAGCGGCCGCAGACGTTCGACCATCAGATCCTTGGGGCGTTTGGCGGAGGGGAAGACTGGGACGATCGCATCTTCGGGAATCCGTTCATAGCCATGGATGCGAGCCAGTTCCTCGATCAAATCGATTTCCCGCGTCAAGTCGGATCGCCATGAAGGCACTTGCCATTGCCAATCGCCATCCAGGGAGCCAAGGTTTCTGCACCCCAGCGCCGACAGGATCCGTTCGATCTTCTGCTTCGGGATTTCGATCCCCAGGACGCGTCCGATCTGTGGCTCGCGAAGCCGTACTACCGGCAGAGTTGCGGTATCGGGGGCGCTATCGAGCATTCCTGCATCGAGCGTCCCACCTGCCAGTTCCTGAATCAACTGGCAGCAGCGGCGCGAGGCCCAGTCGAGTCGATGGCGATCGATTCGACGTTCGAATCGAAACGACGCGGCCGAATGCAGACGCAGGCTTCTCGATGCCGCGCGAACCACTCTAGGAGCAAAATCTGCCGCTTCGATCAAGAGGTCGACCGTCTGCGAGGATACCTCGGAGCTCTCGCCACCCATCACCCCAGCGATCGCGACAGGCTGGATTGCATCGGCGATGACCAGCATCGAAGGATTCAATGCGTAGGTCTTGTGGTCGATCGCTACCATCGACTCACCCGACCGCCCGGGACGGACGACGATCTTTCCCCCCTGAAGTTTTGCCAAGTCGAACGCATGGAGCGGTTGGCCGCATTCCAGCATCACATAATTGGTGATGTCGACGATGTTGTTGACCGTTCCGATCCCACAGGCAGCAAGTCGCTTGACCAACCAGGAAGGGCTGGGGCCAACACGAACGCCACGAACAATTCGCGCTGTGTATCTTGGGCAGGCTTCCTCCCAGAGGTTCTCCAGGCTCCACTGCCCAGCGATTGCTGGACCGGTGGCGGTTGGCTGGGGTTCCGGAATACAGACCTCGCGGTCGTAGAGCACCGCGATCTCCCTGGCCACCCCTAGATGGCTCAGGCAATCCCCTCGATTGCTTGTCACTTCCAAATCCAAGACCGGTTCGCCATCGCGAAACGTCGTCGACTCGTGATTGAGTCCACTTAGAGCCAGCCGATCGGCCAGTTCCTGGTGCGGCATATTCAGAAGCACATACTGCGACAACCAATCCCATGAGACGAGCATGGCAGTCCCTAGAACTGACGAAGAAATCGGACGTCATTTCGATAGAGTTCGCGGATATCGGTGATCCCGAATCGCCGCATGCACAGACGTTCCACTCCCAGGCCGAAAGCGAAACCACTATATCGGTCGGGATCGATCCCGACGCTGGTCAGCACGTTGGGGTCGACCATCCCGGCGCCGCCAAACTCCATCCACTGACCGTTCCAGAAGAAGTCGACTTCCACACTCGGTTCAGTGAACGGAAAAAACGAGGGGCGGAAGCGGATCTGGACATCGCCACCCAGGTAGCTGGTCGCAAACATCCGGAGCACACTTTTCAGCTGCGCCATGGTGACGTGCTGGTCGACCCACAGACCTTCCATCTGATGGAACATCGGGTAATGCGTGGCATCGGCTTCGTCCGGTCGATAGACCCTCCCCAGCGAGATGATGCGAATGGGGGGCTTGGTCGTTTCCATCACTCGTATCTGAACGGTGCTGGTCTGACTGCGAAGGAGTGCAGGCGCCTCGTCGCTTTTCTTCTTGTCGATCGGCTGCAGGTAGAAGTTATCGGCGGGATCACGAGCCACGTGGTCCTCGGGAATGTTCAGCGCCACGAAGTTATGCCAGACGTCTTCCACCTCCGGTCCCTCAGTGACCGTAAATCCAAGCCGCCCCATGATCTCTTTGAGCAATTCGATCGTCTGGGTGATTGGATGGAGATGTCCCAAGTGGGGTGGTACGCCGGGAAGAGTGCAATCAGGAAGCGGACCGGTCGGCTTGGATGCCGTGCGATCTCCCAACCTGCTGGTCGTTTCTTCCAGCAGGCTTTCGATCGCTTCCCGCACTTCGTTGAACCGCTTGCCTGCGGCTGGCTTGTCGGTAGCCGGTACCGTGCCTAGTTGCTTCTGAGCCGACTTCAGGAGCCCGTTTTTGGCCCCCAGAAACTCGACGCGAAGAGACTCTAGGCCGGCGGCATCAACCACACC
Source organism: Pirellulaceae bacterium (assembly GCA_046085865.1). Taxonomy (GTDB): domain Bacteria; phylum Planctomycetota; class Planctomycetia; order Pirellulales; family Pirellulaceae; genus JBEISR01. Next base: position 12,997 of record JBJSWM010000787.1, on the reverse strand, counting down.
AGCAAACTGCTCCCTGGCCTGACGCTCCAGGGAATCCAGCGATTCAAGAAAAACCTGAAGACTCATGGCGCCCCTTTCAGGCCGCCACCAAGTGCTTCTTGACCGATTCGACGATCTGCTGGAATGCAGCCGGGTCCGCGATCGCCATTTCGGAAAGCTGCTTGCGATCCAGTTCGATCTTGGCCAGTTGCAGTCCGTGGATGAATTCGCTGTAGCGGAGGTCGTACTGACGCACTGCAGCGCTCAGGCGAATGATCCAAAGGCGACGGAAGTCTCGTCGTCGACGACGACGGTCACGGTAGGCAAAGACACCTGCCCGAACCAGGTTTTCCTTCGCGGTGCGGTAGAGCCGTCTACGTCCACCGACGTATCCCTTGGCTCGTTTGAACAATCGATTTTTGGCTCGTCGTCGCGCATGACCTTTGGTGGTACGCATCGGTCTATCTTTCCTCTCGTCGTGAAACCTTCAGGTCACCGCCATCGCTCGTCTCAACCCCACCCCAGTGGAATGGATTGATTGGAGGGGGGGAGTGCATCCCAACCTACCGATCCGAGACCGGCAGGTCATTCACCCTTGTCTCCAAGGATGCTGGCAGTTGTTGAACCCAAGGATCTGGTCTGGCACTCCAGTCCTGTCGATGGACTTGCCATCCATCTGGCCATCCTGAAACCAGGTTGGCTATCGTCTACGAAGTTCGTTTCCAGGAAGTGATCAAACCACCCCCGGGCCTTCTAGTAGCTGTTGCCTCGAAGCGCCGCCTGGATCACTCGCTCCATGTTCGTTTCCACCGTCTTGGTGCCGCGAAGTTGGCGAATTCGCTTGGGCGTCTTTCGGACCGCCAAGTGGCTGGTGCCCGCCTTGCGATGCTTGGCCTTCCCAGTTGCGGTCAGTCGAAATCGCTTCTTGGTCGCCTTGTGCGTCTTTTGCTTGGTCATCGTCCGCTCGAAAGATAAATTCAGGGAATCCAACCGATCCGGATCACGATCATCCAGTGGCATCCGGTCGGGACGAGGATGAATTTCGTCCGCCAACCATCGAATCCAGCAATATAAAAGAGAAACCGACCACTTCCAAGCCCAAATCGCACCCAGAAAACCCCCACTTGAGGGTGTTTTATCCGACGTCGCCGAAATCGAGCGATTGGCCGTGGCGCGCGAGGACCTGTTTTTTCAGTCGGGCCCACTGAGGCGCATCCAGGAGGGGATCGGCTTGGAGGATAGCGCGGGCGGCGGTTTGGGTCGTTTCCACGACGGCCTGATCTCGGATTAGGTCGGCGATGCGGAATTGGGGTAGCCCGTGCTGGCGGGTTCCCAGCAGGTCCCCCGGGCCCCGAAGCTTCCAGTCGACCTCGGCCAATTGGAATCCGTCATCGCTGGCGATGAACGCCTCCAGGCGCTGATTTTCCTGCTGGGCCAACGATTGCCGCACCATCAGGCAGACATAGCCGGGAAAGCTTCCTCGGGAGACGCGACCGCGTAGCTGATGGAGTTGCGAAAGTCCTAGTCGGTCGGCGTCGAGGATGGTCATGACGGTGGCATTGGGGACGTCGATCCCCACTTCCACCACGGTGGTGGCCACCAGCACATCGATCGATCCACTGGCGAATTGGTCGAGGGTGGTTTGTTTTTCCGATCCCTCCATGCGGCCGTGGAGCAGTCCAAGAGCCAGATGCTTCAGTGGTCCTTCCTGCAAATGCTGATAGACCTGTTGGGCCCCCTGAAGTCCCTCTTCATCGCTCTGGCTGACGCGCGCCGCAATCACATACGCCTGCCTGCCTTGATCGACTTGCTTGGCGACGAAGTGCCACCAGGAGCTCTCTTGATCCGGCTTGGCTAAGTAGGAATGGACGGGCATGCGACCTGGTGGTTTGTCGCGCAGGATGGAGACATCCAGATCGCCGAAGGCGGTCATGGTGAGGGTTCGTGGAATGGGGGTCGCCGACAATACCAGATAATGAGCAGCTTGCTCGCCCCCCCGGAGACTCGCCCGCTGCTCCACCCCGAACTTGTGCTGTTCATCGATCACCACCAAGCCGAGTTTCGCGAAGGCGACCTGATCGCTCGCCAGGGCCTGCGTGCCGACCACGAGGTCGGTGGTCCCCAGCGCCAGCCTCTGGAGTACCTCCTGGCGCTGGGAGGCGGTAAGACTTCCTACCAGCAGGTCGATATGAACCCGGCTTCCCTGCAGGCTCTCCTGCAATTTTTGGAAATGCTGTCTGGCCAGCACCTCCGTAGGGGCCATCAATGCCGCCTGATGCTCATTGGCCACCGCCAAAAGCATTGCATAGAGTGCCACTGCCGTCTTGCCGCTTCCGACATCCCCTTGAATCAGTCGATTCATCGGTGTCGTCCGCGCCATGTCGTCGGCGATCTGGTGGATCGCTCTTCGCTGGTCTCCCGTCAGCTCAAAGGGAAACCTCCGGAAGATCCTCGCGTCGATGACTGCCGAAGTCGGCAAGGGGGTGGCTGCCTGCTGGTGCGACAAGCGGCTGCGACGCAGTCCGATAGCCAATTGCAGATGCAGCAGCTCCTGAAAGATGAATCGCCTCCGCGCTAGTTCCGCTTCCTCCATCGACTCCGGTTGATGAATGGTTCGCAACGCCTGGTGGATCTCCATCAGCTGATGCTGCTGCCGCAACTGGTCCGGCAAGACTTCTTCGATCGATGGAAGGATCATCGGCAGCAACTGATCGATGCTCTGCATCAGATGCCGCTGCTGAATCCCATCGGTCAGACCATAGATGGGAATCGGTTTCCCCTGCGGGACTGGGCTGTCGGGCCCCAGCACCAGGAAATCGGGGTGTCGCATCTCCCAATGGACGCCGGTCGATTTGGCCACCCCGGTCGCCAGCACTCGCATCCCTCGCGCCAGTTGATCGCGCCGGAAGGGTTGGTTGAACCAAACCAGCCGAAGGTATCCACCTCCTTCGCATCGCAGCAGCACCCCTAGGATCGTTCGCCCCTCGGCGGTGCTTCGTACTTCGATCGATTCGACCTCCCCAACGGCACTGCATCGCTGATCAGCGACCCATTGGCTGGTGGGGCGATGGACAGCAGGTTCCTGATACGATCTTGGGAAATAAAAAAGAAGATCGATCGGTCGGTGGACACCCAGTTTCTTGAGCGATTCGGCGCGCTGGGGACCTATCCCAGCAAGGTACTTGATGTCTCGGGGGATCTCGACATTGGCATCGGATCGGGAGCCCGACGATGGGGTTGGTACTACCTTGTTCGGCCTGCCTTGATCGATCCAAGGAAGGTCCCCCGCTGGTTCCTCTGCTTCGCTCATCCAATGCCTCCCCAAGGGCCATGGCGACTCTCTTTGGACTAACCAGGTCGCAGCTTCTCGCCCCAGGATTGTGCGACCCATGGGGATTGGTCCACGGTGGCTCCTACGAGTGATTCACCACTCCCGGATCCGCGATCTCTGCTTGCCAGGGAGGTTATTTTAGGAGCCAGCGACTGGCGGGGCCAATTTTCGTCGACTTGATAGTTCGGAGAGAACCGGAGGTGTTCACTTGCGGACGGAAGCTGGGCGGGAGGCGGCAGTGGCGGTGTGCGTCGGGGGCGGCAGCGCGGAATTGCTGGGCTGCACGCAGTCGACAAAGTAACGCCGTCCTTGAGCGGAATCCTCTTCCACCAGTCCGTGAATGTCGGTGTCGAACCCCGGAAATCTGCGGTTGAATTCCCTGGCGAACTGGAGGTACTCGACGATCGTCTTGTTGAAACGCTCTCCGGGGATCAGCAACGGAATGCCGGGTGGATAGGGGGTTAGGAGGACGCTGGTGATGCGCCCCTCCAGGTGGTCGATCTCCACCCGCTCAATCTCGCGGCGGATCATCATGTCATACGCATCCGACGGCTTCATGGCAGGCTGCGAAATCGACAAATACATTTCCGTAGTGACGCGCGCCACGTCGTTGTCTCGGTAGGTGTCGTGGATCTCCTGGCAAAGATCCCGCAAGCCAACCTTTTCGTAATGCGGATGGTGTTGGCAGAACTCGGGAAGAATCTTCCACATCTTCTGGTTCTTATCGTAGTCGTCCTTGAACTGCTGAAGGGCGCTCAGCAACGTATTCCACCGGCCTTTGGTGATGCCGATTGTGAACATGATGAAGAATGAATAAAGCCCTGTCTTCTCGACGATGACTCCATGCTCCGCCAAGTACCGCGTGACAATCGAGGCGGGGATGCCGGTCTCGGAAAAACGGCCGCTGACATCCAGGCCTGGCGTGATGATCGTCGCTTTGATCGGGTCGAGCATATTGAAGCCAGCAGCCAACGGGCCGAAGCCATGCCACGTGTCTTCCGCCTTGAGCACCCAGTCCTCGGGCTGACCGATCCCATCTTCGGCGATGTCGTCGGGACCCCAGACCTGGAACCACCAGTCCTTGCCCCACTCCTGATCGACTTTCTTCATGGCGCGCCGGAAATCGAGCGCTTCGAGTATCGATTCCTCAACCAGCGCGGTGCCTCCCGGCGGTTCCATCATCGCCGCTGCCACATCGCAACTGGCGATGATGGCGTACTGAGGCGAGGTGGAGGTGTGCATCAAGTAGGCTTCGTTGAAAAGATGCCGGTCCAGCTTGGTGCGATCCGATTCCTGCACCAAAATCTGGGATGCCTGGGAAATCCCAGCCAAAAGCTTGTGCGTGGAATGCGTGGCAAAGACCATCGCTTCCTCGCAACGCGGGCGGTCTCGGCCGATCGCGTGGAAGTTGCGGTAGAAATCATGAAAGGCCGCATGCGGCAACCAAGCTTCATCGAAATGCAGCGTTCCGATATTTCCATCGAGCAGTTTCTTGAGCTTCTCGACGTTGTAGACCACCCCGTCGTAGGTGCTCTGGGTGATCGTCAGAATCCGCGGCTTGCGATCGGGGTTCTCTTCCTGCGCTTGACGAGCGAACGGGTTGGCGTCGATCTTCCGCTGGATATTCGCCGGTTCGAATTCCTCCAGGGAGATCGGTCCAATCAGCCCCAGATGATTTCGCGTGGGAGTCAGGAAAACAGGAATGGCTCCCGTCATCACGATCGCATGCAGGATCGATTTGTGGCAGTTGCGGTCGACGACGACGATGTCGCCCGATCCAACCGTGCTGTGCCAGACCATCTTGTTGGAGGTCGACGTGCCGTTGGTGACGAAAAAACAATGATCGGCGTTGAAGATCCGTGCCGCATTCCGCTCCGATGCCGCCACCGGCCCGGTGTGATCGAGCAACTGACCTAGCTCTTCGACGGAATTGCAAACGTCGGCTCGCAGCATGTTCTCACCAAAGAATTGATGAAACATCTGGCCAACGGGGCTCTTCAAAAAAGCGACGCCACCGGAGTGCCCTGGGCAATGCCAGGAATAAGACCCATCCTTCGCGTAGTTGACCAACGCGCGGAAAAAAGGTGGCAACAATCCGTCCGTATAGGACTTCGCCTCGCGAACAATATGCCGAGCGACGAACTCTGGCGTGTCCTCGAACATGTGGATGAAGCCATGCAGTTCGCGCAGAATGTCGTTGGGGATATGCCGAGCCGTGCGCGTCTCACCATAGAGGAAAATCGGAATCTCCGCGTTGCGAAAGCGGATTTCGGAGATGAACTGCCGGAGATTCAAGATGGCGGGTACCGGCGAGCCATCGTGGCTGAATTCCTCGTCATCGATCGACAGGATGAAAGCGCTAGCGCGACTCTGCTGCTGGGCGAATTGAGACAGGTCGCCGTAACTGGTCACCCCGACCACCTCGACTCCTTCTCCTTCAATCGCTTCCGCAAGCGCCCGTATCCCCAAACCCGAAGTATTGCCCGACCGAAAGTCCTCGTCGATGATGACGATCGGAAAACGGAATTTCATGGAGAATTCCTTTGTGCCACCAATGGGCTACACACATTGCCGTCGAAGCGATTGTTCTATCCACCTTGGATCCATCCGGAGTTGTCGATCATCCTACCGCTCGCTCCTTGGCTGAGAAGACCAAAGGCGCCAAGAATGGCCGATCGAAGTTTTTTAACAGGACTTCCTGCCGTCCAAAAGCCCGGATTAGGCTTGGAAACCATCATGGGCAATGCAATGGAAATGCCCCTGGACCGACGGAGGGATTTTGGATCCGCTGGTGCCGACCCCGTTGCGGGGCCAATCAACTGGGCCAATCAACTGGGCCTAGCGGTCGATCCTTACTTGCCTCAGTCCGCCGCCCTCGTCCAGTGGCGCTAGTGGTCGACTCGGATCCTGTCGACTCTTCGCAGTTCGGCCGAAAGCTTCAGGCCATCCCAGGGGTCCGGCGTTCCTTCGGTCTGAGATTCGTCCTCACCGCTGCGGTGCTAGTGCACGACGGTTGGCAGCCAGATCGATGATTTAGCCCTCCCCGCTTCGTCGTTCCTCCTCAGCGACCCTCCCTGAGGGAGGGTAAAAAACGACCTCACCCTCCCGCACAGTAGAGTCGCAAACAAACCTCCATTCTCCGCTCGGGAGGGGCGCGAGGAACAATCGATGAGGGTTTTTTCCCTTCGGCTCAATCCATCTCAGAACATGCGATCCTCCGCCTGGATCGAGTGCGAGTCCCTGGCTCAACGCAAGTCAGAAGCATTCGATCGAGTGCATCGGTCCCATGCTTTGTTCATGCTTCTGCTCGTACTCGTACCCATTTCGACGCAGCGGACTGAGCACCAGCATGACGGGCGCCGATGGAGCCCCAGTCCGCCGATTCAAATGCGGCTATCTATCTGTTTTGAATCTCAGCGAATCAGTCGCCGATCCGAGTCCATTCCCATGTGTATCGTTTGGGCTTGGCGAGGTCTTGGATGGTCGAATCCCACTGTTTGGTTAATTTCTCGAATGCCTGGACCTCTCCAGCGTTGTTCCCCTGTTCGTGCTTTCGAAAAAGGAAGAGATAGGTTTCGTTCTGGGGGCGATACTGATGCATGAATAGAGTGTCTTTCTCCTTGGCCGTCTTCTGCAGTGCTAGTCGCTGACGATCGGCGCCAACCCCCGACACTTCGATTCCCTTCGCCCATTCCGCGGCACTGCCGGAAGCGACCACTTCGCCCTCCAGCGTCCATTGGTAGCGGCCTGGAGGCAGGCCGGTCACAACCAGACGACGATTCTTTCGAATCGTTCTTCCGTCCGCAGTGGCTTCGTCCAGCGATCGCTCTGGCAATGCGGCAAATGATTCCTCCAACCGCCACTTCCCATTGATGCTGTCGCGGTCGACCACTTTCAGCGACCAATCCCCCAGCGAAAGGCTGCCTTCCCCCTTCCAATCGACTCGCAGCTCCCCAGGCATTTCCTGGCTTTTTCCAGGGACCACCAGCGATGCGAATTGGCTGGCGAATGCTTGATAGCCGGCTGCGTGCAACTGGATCCCATCGTCGCTCATCTCCGGAGTCCATGCGGGAAGCTGCAGCACCTTCAGGCCCTCCTGATCGGCGATTTGCTTGAGGATCTCATTGAATCGTTCGATCTTCTGGTTGCAACGGTCTCGGCGAGCTTCCGGGAATCGGGTTCCGGCTGGAATGGCAGGAGATTGCAACAGGACCAACCGGTATGAAAGCGGCTTTAGATCGGTCAGCAGTCGTCTCAGACCTTTGTCGAAGCGTTGGTCATTCCAACCGTCGTCCATCGCCTCAGAGAATCCATAGTGGACGAAGACAACCGTCGGGTCTGCCTGTTTCAGATCGACCAGCCGCCGTTTGTATCCATCCTCCACCGACCCAAAGACGGCTCGAGCCCGTCCTTCCACATCATCGCCGCTCCACCCGACATTGCGGAAGGCAACCGGCAGGCCCGACAGGCGAATCGACAGGATCGACTCCAGATCCCCCCGCTCGGCCAGCTCCTCCCACAGTCGCCCTCCCAACCATGCGACGCGATCTCCCGGCTGAATCCACGCCGAGTTGACTCGCGGGGACTCTTCCTGCCCGCGAGCCAATGGAGCGATCGAGGCCAGGGTGAACGTAAGCGTCAGCAGAATAGCGATCGATCCGAGGACGCGCCTCCAGGAGTCGTTTCCTTGTTGCGACATCGGCATCCCTCCAAAAGTGAGATTGGTCAGGTGTCTGGCGGTTCGTTGCATGAGGGGCCCTGGCTTTCCTGATCGCCTTGGCTACTGGCGAGGAGGCGGGCAGGACTTTCTTGCCTATCGGTAATGTACCAGCCGCAGGCGATGGATGGGAACATCCGCCGATCGAAACCTCTCCGATCGACCGGTCCCAAGAGCTTGGACTAGGCAGCGCGGCGATCAGCCGTCGTCTCTTCCCGAATCCTCAGATCTCTTGGCTGTGGGTGATCGCCGGGCGCCTCGCGAGGTTTCCTGCGCTGGAGCCGCTTTGCGTTTGAATACCCGAAATGATTCTGGCCATGGCAAGGCGAAATCCATCTCCTCACCGGTCACTGGATGATCGAATCGCAGCGCATAGGCGTGCAGTGCCAGGCGATCCCACACCCATTGAGGGTGAGGCGGGAAACTTCGGCCGTATCGGGGGTCCCCTAGCACTGGGTGCCCCAAGTCCGCCATGTGAACGCGGATTTGGTTGCGTCGTCCTGTCTCTAGTTCCACCTGAATCATCGCCGCCCCCTGCAGCTGGAATTGAACTTGGTAGTGCGTGATCGCCAATTCCCCTTGGGATGGATCCTGGACGCTGTATCGATTCAGTTGGGCGTCGGTGGCCATATAGGACTGGACCGTTCCCCGCTGTTGCCGTGGGTTCCCCAAGACGATGGCGATGTATCGACGTTTGGGTTTCCGCGCCGCGAATTGATTTCTCAGCTGTTGTGCTACGGCAAGGCTTTTGGCCATCACCAGCACCCCCGAGACGCCGCGATCCAGTCGCTGGACACAGCACGCCTTCCCGCCAGGGACTTGCCGCTGGAGTCGCTTGGTGGCCCAGCCCTGCAACGTGTTCGACTCGCCCCAGGTTGTCGGGACCGTCAGCATCGCCGCCGGCTTGGCAAGAACCCAGATCGAATCGTCTTCAAAGAGAATCTCCACCGGTTCCCTGGTGGAAGAGGGGGCGACTGCCGGTGGCGGTGCAGGGACCGGTTCCCACTCGATGCGATCTCCAGGTGCCACACGCCAATGACCCTGGGTGCGTACGATCCCCGATACCTCGACCACCCCCAGTCGAATCAGTCGTTCCGCTTCGCTTCGTTTCATCCCCGCTAGGCTCTGCAATGCCCCCAGCAAGGTTTGCGCGGGGGCTGGAAGACGATCCGTCACGACGATCGATTGAGGCATGGAGGATCCGGCGCAAGGCAATCCAAAGACTGGGGTATCGCAAGGCAACGACGCATCGGCGCCCCGTCCTCCCACCGATTCGTCTTACAATACCCCGGAGGTCATCCAGGGACCAGACGCGGCTTCGGGAATCTCAAAGCGACCGATTCGGCCGAGTTGGCTTTCCATGGCTTCCTTCGTGCTGCTGACATGCGCGATGGCGGTTGCCCCAGTTGTTGCAAGACGTGACATTTCTGAGAAGAGAGCTATTGCCATGTCGCCTGACATCGCTTCGACCGATCCAGCGATCTTGCTCCAGCAGCGACTGAAACGGATCCATCGTTTCCTGACTCCCGCTGTCCTGCTGGCGATGGTTGCGGGCATTCTACTGGGGATGGTCGATCCAACATCCGCTGCGTCCTGTGAGCCGATCGCCAAGGGGTTCATCACCGCCGTCAAGTGGTTCGTCTATCCCTTGGTCTTTTTCACCATCACCCTTGGAGTCGCTTCGGTTGCCACCCTGGGCGCTGTAGGCCGATTGGGCCTGAAAGCCTTGCTCTACTTCGAGATCATCACCACCCTGGCCTTGGTCATCGGTATCTTCGTCGCTTCCGTTTGGCAGCCAGGTCGAGGCATCCATCCCACCATCGATACCTCGACACTTCCGGCTACTACCAAAGGGATGGAACCCACCAAGACGGCGGCTTTGCAGGCAGGGGGTAAGCTATTGGCGATCTGGCATTTCCTTCGCGACAACGGAACCCTGCAGGTGCTTTTGGTTTCTCTGCTGCTGGGAATCGGAATTCAACAGATCCCTCAAAATCAAGGTCTGCTGACTCGCCTTCAGCAGGGAATGCGATGGACGTTCCTGGGGTTGTCTTTCCTGATGCTGGCAGCACCGCTAGGAGCTTTTGGAGGGATGGCCGCTACGGTGGGAAAATATGGAATCGCCGCGCTCTGGCCGCTGGCTCAACTGATGCTCTGCGTCTACGCGACCATGGCGTTGTTCGTCGGTGGCGTGCTGACCCCGATCGTCCGCCGAGCCGGCGTTCGCATGTCGGAATTGCTCAGATATCTGAAGGAGGAACTGCTGCTGGTCCTGGGGACCTCGTCCAGCGAATCGGCGTTGCCCGCCATGATGAACAAACTGCAGGAGATGGGGTGCAGACCGGCGGTGGTGGGGCTGGTGGTCCCCACCGGCTATTCGTTCAACCTCGATGGCACCAGCATCTACCTTTCGATGGCGGTACTGTTCCTGGCGCAGGTGTATCAAGTCACCCTATCCTGGACGGAAATCGGGATCATCCTGGCGACGCTGATGATCACCAGCAAGGGAGCCGCCGGGGTCACCGGAAGCGGAATGGTGGTGCTGGCCTCCACGCTGGCTGCACTCAAAGTGATCCCGCTGGAGGGCATTGCGATGCTTTTGGGATTCGATCGTTTCATGTCCGAAGCTCGATCGATCACCAACCTGATCGGCAACGCAGTGGCCACGATCTATCTGGCCGATTGTGAGCAAGCGTTGGACCACGACGCATGGGAGTCCATTCGCCGAGATCGAGGTTGGACAGACGGGAGCTCTTAGGTCGGGGTCAGGGACCGCAGGTCGCACATCCAGGAGTACCGGTCGACATGCTGCCAGGAACCCCGGACACGCCTGGAACAACCATGCCGGGTGACCCCGGTGCCTGGAGGGCTCCAGTTCCGTAGATCGAACCTGCACTGGGGGTCGATGGATAGACTCCAGGAGCCGGTGCCGTGGCGCCGAACCCGTAGGGATTGTAAGGACTGCTTGGGGAGGTCCCAAAATGGCACATCCCCAGGGTATCGCACTTCCACTGTTCGATCGACTTGCACATGCCGCATCCGCTGGCAGACGCCAGCACCAGCAACAGTCCTGCAGAATAACGTTTCATCGTTGAGCCACCTTGACGCAATTGGACCATGTTTTCCCAGCCCGCTCGGGCGAACGCTCAACTTTGGAATAGAAATCACAAAAAGCAAAAATTTTTCCTATCCGTCTCTTTTTTCCTCAAGTGCCTTCTCTTCGCTGATCGGAACGATTGGCAGAGTCCCTACAATCGTTCCACGAGGGAGGTTGGAAGAGCCCCACTGTGGCTCGACCTCCACGCCAACGAGAGGAAGCGTAATCTTTGGGTGCCATGCCAAAGCTGGATGTTGTGATCGTAGGTGCCGGCATGTCGGGCCTGACTGCCGCAAACGCTTTGATGGCAGCCGGCAAATCCTGCTTGGTGATCGAGGCATCGGATCGGCCTGGGGGCCGAATGGCCACCGACTCGGTCGATGGGTTTCTGCTGGATCGCGGCTTTCAGGTTTTGCAGACCGCCTATCCCTCGGTCCAACGATGGATCGCCATCAACTCGCTTCAAGGGGAGACGTTTCTTCCGGGTGCCAGAATCTGGTTGGGCCATCGCCGCCGCACCATGGTCGATCCCTGGCGTTGCCCCGGGCTCATCCCCACCCTCGCTCTCGAAGGGATTGGCTCCCCCTTGGATTGGTCGAAACTCCGTCGGCTACGACGCGCCTGTCTCAAGGTCAAGCAGTTGGAACCTGGACGTATGCAGCAGACCACTGCCGACTACTGGCACAAGGGATACCGGCTGGGGGAATCGGTGAGGAAGAACTTCTTGATGCCGTGGATGAGCGGCGTGTTTCTGGAGCGGCAGATGGAGGTGCCGACTGCTTTCTTTCGGTGGATTTTCGGGATGCAGGCGCGAGGCGACGCGCTTTTGCCGCGGGACGGGATTCAGGCGATTCCCAGACAACTTGCGATGCGACTGCCGGCCGGTAGCCTCCGCACGGGATGCAAGGTGGTGAGGATGGAGCCAGGGATGGTGGAGGCAGAGGATGGGGCGCGATGGGAGGCATCTGCCGTGCTGGTGGCCACCGAGCGGTCGAAGGCGGCGGCACTGGTCGGATCCAGCATCGTCGACGAAGGATCTCGAGTCACCTGTTGCGATTACTTTGCGACGCAAGGAACACCTCCTGCCGGACCTTGGTTGCATCTGTTCCCCGATCCGAAGGCTCCGATCGTCCATGCATCGATCCCCACCCAGCTGCATCCCAGCATGGCTCCCGATCGTCAGCAGTTGATCAGCGCCAGCTGGGTGGGTGCCCCTTCGGAGATCCCAGCAAGCCCGAATGAAGTCGCTGGTTACTTGGAACGGGTGTGGAGTCTTCCGCCAGACTCACTGCGGCATCTGAAGCGGTACCACCTGACCGATGCACTGCCGCGCTGGCCCAGCTCTTCGGAAGCCTCCCCAAGTGAAGCGATCGCGCGGGAGGTCAAGCGAGGGATCTTCTATGCGGGCGACTACACTAGGCATCCATCGCTGCAGGGTGCGATGGAATCGGGAGAACGGGCCGCAGGAGCCATTTTGAGATGGCTCGCAACTAGCGATTGAGTCGGCGGCGAAGAGGCATAGGGCATTGTTAGGCACGCTCGCCGTGTCTAGCTGGACAGCGCCATGCTTGCGTCATTTTCTTTTGTGCAGTAGGGGTTTCTGATCGATGCACTTGATGGAATCAGGGTTGATTCCCATCTCCAAGTAATTGGCGATCCGTGTCCGAATAGGACATCGACTTGCCTCTGCATTCCGCTTCTGATGGTAGCCAATCCGATAGATTTCTGCCAGCACGAGATGTTCGTCGCCTTCTCCTGCAAGCAGCGTTGCACCTGCCCCTCGTGCCACCAGAAACGCACGCTGTTGACCTCGCTGCATGTTGCCGAAGATGTCTGCTTGCCGGTCGCTCATCGGCAAGTCGTGCTGACCATC
>JBJSWM010000786.1:0-5539 GCA_046085865.1 Pirellulaceae bacterium | reverse complement strand
CCTTTTGGAGTCGCCCATGGAAGTTCACCGGGGATGGCTGCCGCTAAACCACGAAGATAGCGCTGCATTCCAGCATGGCATCCTCTTGGAGTATCATGTGGGAACAGCGGGTGGGGCTTAAGCCACCGTCCCACCGAGTTGACGGATGGCCAGGGGATCATGGACAGCGTCCACCTCGTACCCGGATCGTCCACATCACACTGTGGATCTCACCGAGTCACAAAGGCAGACAGATGCATGATGCATGCGAAGCTCATCGGTCCATACACTCTTCGTAGCTAGGTATTTCCGTGAGAAGCAAGCTGGGTATTTCCGTGTAGGGCAAACTCGCTGTTTCCGTGAGAGGCAAATAGGCGGGATCGGGATGATTTGGCTTCATTGTGAACCAATGACCCACAGAATCGCCCAATGCATCTCTTTTTTTGCTCCAGATGGTAGGCGATAGGAGATCACACGGGTCATGGCGCGGCTGGGTTTTGTCACCTTGGGCGCCGATGTGCCATCGACGCGATTTCGCTTTCACCCTTATCTGAAGCGATTGCGTCGGGAGGGCCATACATGTCGAGAGTGGATCGCCAAGCCAAGTGTTTATGACTATTACCGTTGGATGGGATGGCGACTTTCGCACACCTACAGCGACCTGCGTCGCTATCTGCAAGTCCTCGATGCGAGTTGGCATCACCCGGATGCGATCTATCTGGAGCGATACGCACTGCACATCCAATCGACGAAGCTCGACGAACGGCTTCGATCCGCCACGGGGAGGCTGGTCTATGATTTGGATGATGCGATTTTTCTGACCTTCCCGGAAAAGATACCGAAGTTGATTCGAATGAGCGATCATGTGGTGGCGAGCAATCGTCTGCTGTTGGAGTACGCTCTGCAGTTCGACCGTCCGGTGACGATGATTCCGACGTCGATCGATCATCATCGCTTTACCCCGTCGGATTCGGTTCATGATTTGGATTCGGCATCGAGGAAGGTGCCCGTGGTCGGCTGGATAGGAACAGCGACAAATCTTCCATTCCTTGCGGTTTGCGCCGAGGCGCTTCGAAGGGTGGCTGTTTCGTATCGCTTTCGGCTGCTTGTGATTGCTCCCAGCGACTCTCCGTTGAAACCGATTGATCTTTCTGGAGTCGACCTGGAGTTCGTTCCTTGGAGTGCTGCCGGCGAGGTATCGCAGCTGCAGCGGATGGATATCGGATTGATGCCGTTACCTGACGACAGACCCTGGATGCGCTACAAAGCAGCGACCAAGCTGGTCCAGTACCTTTCGGTGGGGATTCCCGCGATCGCGTCGCCCATCGGCGTCAACGCCGATATCCTGAAGGGGCTACCTGCGGCGGGTAGTTCGATCGGTGTTGCAGCGAAGATTCCACCAGGGATTGGAGCAGAGACTAGCGATCAGTGGGCTGACGCCCTGGTCACTTTACTGGAGGATCGCAACTTGCGAGAAACGATGGGACGATCCGGGCGCCAGTATGTTGCCAGTCAGTACAGCATCGAAGCGAACTTCCCGATTCTCCAACAGGTACTGGTGCCTGGCACGACGCATGCTTCATGAGCTTTTCGGCCTGGGCGGGGTATCCTCCGAGCCGGCTCGGTGTTTCAGCAGCACCCATCCTGTGGCGCCGACGATCAGCGACATGCCCAAAAAGCCGACCGCATTAGGCCACCGCTGCTGGACCCAACCGGCATAGAGCGTCGTCATGACCACTTGAGAGAGTCCCACCACACTGACTCGTGCAGGCGATGCTTTGGAGAAAGCGAGCGTCAGGAACCATTGGCCGATGACGGCTGACAGGCCGACCCCCAGAACTCGCAACCACGACTGCAGCGGCAGGTTTTCCAGGAACCGAACGCCGGGCATCGCCAACCACAGACAGCCTGCGATCAACGTGGAAACGGCAGAGAAATGAGTGACCACCATCCGCGCATCGATGTTTCGGACACGATGCAGGCCAATCAGCGCCACACCGCTCAAGAAGCCTGCCGCGATGGCGGCGGCCACAGCGGATTTGGGTCGCCAATGGGCCTTCACTTCATGCGATTGGCTGGAGAGAACAAGAGGTTCCCCGAGACGTTCGGTGGCGCTGGGGTAGGAAGGGGGGGAGCTGGCGATTTCCTGTCGCGCCGCTTGGAAGATGAGCGACATTCCCAAGATGCTTATCGCCAGAGCGATCCAGGTCTCTCTTTTTGGGAATTGTCCCAGGAGCGGCCAGCTCAACAAACCCACCCAGACCGGAAACATATTGGTCAGGGAGAGGATCACCGCGACTTGGTAGTGGGTGATGGCATAGAAGAGGCAGAGCATCGATGCGCATCCAGCGAGGCTCCGCATCCAAAGATCGGCGGGCCGCCACACGACCCATTCGACTTGAGCTCGCCAAACCCACCAGGCGGCAACCGCAGTGGCGATCGCAGAACGGATGGTGGCTAGGGCCAGGAAGGAGAGTTCCTGGCTGAGCGATTCGGTGAGGATCCCCATGAGCGAGAAGAAAAAACTCCCCGCCAGCATCGACCAATAAGCCACTCTATTGCTCCAACTCAGAAGCAGCCTTCGGTGTCCCATCCAGGGGCCCCTGGATGCCATCGCTGGCGGGTGGATCGTCCGTGGTGGAAAACTTGGCTGGGGATCCTTGATGCACCAAGTCCCAGGCGAAGATGGAAAGCGCTGTCCATACGAGAAAAAAGCCGATCATGCGAGTTGCATCGAAGGGCTCTTTGTAGACCCACCAGCCCAGCAGAAACTGGAGCGTGGGTCCGAGATATTGAAGGATGCCGAGTGTCGAGAGCGGGAGTTTCTGAGCGGCATTGGCGAAACACCAAAGCGGCACGGAGGTGACGATACCGCTGGCAAGAAGCATGCCATCGATCCGCAGGCCATAAGTCCCGAAAGCTCCATCTCCCTGCAGATGCTGCTTCGTCAGGTAGACAATCGCCGGCAGCAACAGCACGGTGGCTTCGATCCACAAGGAGACCAGGGGCGGTACGGAGGTAGTTTTTTTGGCCAGACCATAGAGGCAGAAGGAAGACGCCAACGCGATGGCAATCCAGGGAACGGTCCCCACATGCCAGCTCAACCACCCCACTCCGGTGGCGGCCAATAGGATCGCGATGGTTTGGCCTTGGCGCAGGCGTTCCCCGAGTAGCAGGACGCCCAGGAGCACATTGAGCAATGGATTGATGTAGTAGCCAAGGCTACTTTCAATCATGCGCCCATTGCTGACAGCCCATACGAAGGCCAGCCAGTTGATCGCCAGGAACATCGAGGCAGCGACTTGTCGAATCATGGTGGCGGGGTTGCTAATGGCAGCCATCGCCGCAGGCCACTGTCCAGTCCATGACAGCAACGGGACCAGCAGAAGAACCGACCAGATAATCCGATGACAGACCACCTGTAGCGCAGGGACTTCGCGAATCAACTGCCAGTAGATCGGTAGCACCCCCCAGAGTCCGAAGGCTCCCAGGGCATACAGATATCCGCTTCTCATCGAGTCTCCCAGCGGCCTCTTGAAGTCCGGCCAGTTCTCGGCCCCCCCGGCACCGTCGGCATCCCTGTTGCCGTTGTAGAAGCCAGTCCGAAACACCGCAAGGTCCCTGCGGAATGTTCCTATCCATCGGAAAGCAGCTCCGAGACCTGGAGGCCCACTTCCAGGAGTGCTGGCCAGTTCGCTGGCCTGGGAGTGCGGGATGTCTTTGGTAGATCCCCATGCACGGCTCTCGCGCCCAGCAGATTGTGATTCGATCCAACAAAGGGGCTTGGCGGGGCAGATCGGTTCACTATTGTGCTACAATCTGGCCGCTTCGATCACCAATCGATTGGTAGTCAGATGCCTGCAATGAATGGAAACCACCTTTGCTCATAGGAGAATCGACGATGGGACGTTCGGGAGTCATCACCTTCAAAGGTCACCCCATGACACTTGCTGGAACCGACCTGAAGATCGGGCAGGCTGCCCCCAACTTCACCCTGCATTTCTTCGAGGGAGGCCTGAAGACGATCACCAACAAGGACCTGCTCGGTAAACCTGCCCTGATCAGCATCGTTCCCAGCCTCGATACGGGAGTCTGCGCCATTCAGACCAGACGGTTTAACCAGGAACTTGGGGCTCTTGCAGACCGGATCCATGCGATGACCGTCAGCCGCGATCTTCCTTTCGCCATGAATCGATTCTGCGGAGCTGAAGAGATCAAGAACTTGAAGGTTGGAAGCGACTACCAATCAGGTGCCTTCGGGGACGCTTTCGGGCAGACCATCGAGGAACTGAAACTGCTGACTCGAGCCGTCGTGGTGCTCGATGCCAGCGGCAATGTCACCTACTGCGAGATTGTCCCCGAGGTGACGCATGAACCGAATTATGGAGCGGCATTACAGGCGATCCAGAAACTGCTCTAGCCAGCCAATTCGATTGATTTTCGAGCTGTTTGGCGACCTGGCCTCACTGGGGAATTCGAAGGGCACCGCGGTCCCGGTCGTGCGGAACCCACTCCGATTTCGATCCAAAACGTCGATGACAGCCATTCGGAAAGAGACTTGGGAATTGTCGAAGAATGTCGATGATTTTCGTTGACACACCCCAGGCAACCCCCCATAATTGGCCGCAGTGTGGCGAGGTCTCTTGATCGGCGGCCTATGGATTTCCGGGAATGAGCTCTCCCAGGAATGCAGGGCGATGGTGGTCTGGCGATAGTCGCTTTTTTTGAGATGTGCTCGGCCGACGACCAATGGAAACGGCAGCTTATTTTTAGGCGATGGTTCTCTGGTTGATGGACTCTGCGCCATCTCGCTTGGTTGATCGCTCCTTCGGGGGCAATTGTTTGAGGGTTTGGTTCGGTGACGAATATCTATGTTGGAAACCTGTCGTACCGCGCAACGGAAGAAGAACTTCGGCAGGCTTTCGGCCAGTATGGCCAAGTGAGTGGGGTCAGCATTATTTCTGACCGAGAAACGGGGCGATCTCGAGGCTTTGCCTTTGTCGAGATGGCCAATCATGATGAAGCGCTGTCGGCCATCGAAGGCTTGAATCAGCAGGAAATCGCTGGTCGTCGCGTGACGGTCAACGAAGCTCGACCTCGTGAAGAGCGTCCACCACGTCGTGGTGGCGGCGGCGGCGGCGGTGGCGGTTATGGTGGTGGTGGCGGCGGTTACGGTGGTGGTGGTGGTTACCACGATCGTGGTGATCGTTCCCCACGTTACTAAAGTAATTTCTCCGTCATTCCGTGAATGGAATTCCAACCCTCCTGCTTTGCAGGAGGGTTTTTTGTTTCCCACTCCGCTTAGCTTTTTCACTTCTTCCACCACCCCAGTCATGGCACCGATTGGGGAGGTTGGAAAGAGAAGGGAGCGGATTTGGCTCTTGAGCCAATCGCCAATGGTCATAAGGACTGCCAACCACGATGTGGGCAAGTGGCGAATTCGGATCCAGATCGATGGCGGAAGGGATGAAGTTTTCAACCCGGGCGATCAAAGTTTGCTGAAGGCGACACCTCTTTCCACCCCAGCTCGGCAAGCGATCCTCACTGTGTCACAAATTCT
>JBJSWM010000785.1:0-4412 GCA_046085865.1 Pirellulaceae bacterium | reverse complement strand
ATCGACTCGGGATCCTGGTGCAGCGCGTAAAAATTGGTGGCCCCCTGCGTTACCGATTCCCCTTGAGCGGTGAGGATCTCGCGCACCATTGCGTCCCAAGGGGTGTTGTCGGCAACATGCTTTCGAATCCATCCGTAATACGACCGGATCGGTTCAGGTCTCAGGAGATTCCCGTTGAGCATCAACAGGTCGGACCACAAATAGCTCCAGTAGTCGACGAACTCCGGCCGCTCCAGCAACTGCTCGATCAATTTCGATCGCTTATCAGCCCCTGAATCCTCCAGAAACGCAATCACCTCCTGCGGCTCGGGGATTCTCCCGATCGTATCCAGGTAAGCTCGCCGCAGAAATTGTTCGTCGCTGCATCGAGGCGAGGGGGCTAGATTCAACGCCCGCCACTGTTCCATCACCGCCTGATCGATTGGGTTGGTGATGGAAAACTCCGCCAACAACGACTCGGGCGGCTGCTTCGCATAGGGAACCATCACCTCGGCCAGGACGATGCGACTGGCGAACCAGACGACCACCGATCCAACCCCAGGGCCAACGATCGCCACGCGTCCCTGGGGATCGACTTTCGCGACCGCCTCATCGGTGGCGCTGAACTTGGCCCAGTGCGTGACATCTTCCATGCGTCCATCGCTGTAGCGAGCTCTCACCACCAGCGTCTGTTCGGTCGATGGCCGTCCTTCAAAACGTGGCGGCCAGACTTCCAACGCCTCCACTTTCGGCTCCTCTTGGGAACTTGGGGGCGCACCGGCGGCGATCCACTCAGCCAGTCGCTGATAGTCCCTGGAGTCAGGGGGTAACCGCAAACCGCCCTGATGCGGCACCGCGCCCGAAGCTTTGGCCAACAGCAAAGACAAGGAAGGTTCAGCCCAATCGATCCGGCGGCCATGATCGGCGCGTGTGATCTGATGGTAGTCAGCCGCTGGATCGTAGCCTCGCAGTGAAAGCCGGAAACCACCTTTCCCCGCCAGCGCCCCATGGCATGCGCCCATGTTGCAGCCATGGCGCGAGAAAATCGCTTCGATCTGGTTTCCGAATTCCGGCACCGGCGATTCACCCGCTCGATGCACCATCACCGAAACGCGAGATTCCACCTCCTGACCGCTCGGTTGGGTCGATCGAGCCACCACTTCGGTCTGGCCATCGCCGATCGCTTCGACAAGTCCGTCCCTCACCCGGCATACCGATTCATTCAGCGACCGCCATGTGACCGGCCCCTCCACCTGCCCCATCAGTTTGCCGTCGCCGGAAACCTGCTGCACCAGCAATTGCTGCGAGCTATTAGCGAAGGTCAATTCCACTCGTTCCGGAAGCAGCTTGGTCCCCTGCGCGAAACATGGACCAGCCCCCCGCATCACCATCATCGCGACAGCGATGCATCCCATTGGACTCAGCAGCCATCGTCGCCACCCGCAGCCATCATTTCCAAAGCGATTCATCGATCCGGTCCCAAAATACGGCAGGAAAGGTCAGGAAACGGGCGGGGTCAAGAACTACCGAAGAAGGCCGCCAATCGCACTCAGAAAAGCTCGCGGATCGGATGGAAACCGGCGTCCACCAGCGGAAATGGCCGGCCCGCCGGTCCAGGCAATACACTCTCGACATCCAAACCAAGGCTATGAAAGATGGTCGCGATCACTTCCGGCGGTTCGGTCGGCCGGTCCGCCGGCACCGCACCAATCGGGTCGCTGGCACCAATCGCTCGACCTCCCTGCACTCCACCACCTGCAAACCCAACGGTGAAACACTGAGGCCAGTGATCCCGACCACCCGCCGGATTGATTTTGGGCGTTCTGCCGAATTCAGCCAGGTTGCACACCAAGGTATCCTCCAGCAAGCCACGCTGATGCAGATCCTCCAGCAATGCCGAATACCCTTGGTCATAGGTGGGAGCCACAATCGTCTTCATCCCTTCAACCGACGTGAAGGGCTTGCTGCCATGAATATCCCAAGTCAACTCATCGAAGACCGTCAGGAAGGTATTGATCGTGACGAACCGAACCCCGGCTTCGATCAGTCGGCGTGCCAGCAAGCAGCATTGCCCAAAGCGATTGCGGCCATAGCGATCCCGCACCGCTTCCGGCTCCTTCGACAGATCAAACGCCTCGCGCGCCTGCGGGCTGGCCATCAATCGGTACGCGCTCTCAAAATTCTCGTCCATCAATCGCGCCGACTCGCTGGTCTCGAAATCCTTCAAAGTCGATTCGACCACCTGCCTCATCCGTTGCCGACGGCTCAACCTCGCTTCTCCCAGCGTCGCCGGTGGCAGCAGATCGGGAACCTTGAAGTTGGGCTGCGATGGATCGGCCATCAAGGCGAAAGGATCGTAGGCCTTCCCAAGAAAACCACCCGCCTGCCCATTGGGCAAATTGCCCCCACCTCGCCCCATCGTCTCGGGTAGCACCACATGACCAGGCAGATCGGATCGACGAGGCCGAAGGTAGGTCAAGACCGAACCTGCATGAGGCGTATTGACTCCGCCGTTGAATTGACGCCCAGTCTGCATGATCTGCCACCCTGCGTCGTGCACGGCAGCACCGCGATGGAAGCAGGATCGCACCAACGAAAACTTGTCGGCTTGCTGCGCATGCATCGGAAGGATTTCGGAGAGCTGAAAATCACCCCTCGTCGCTATCGCCTGAAATGGGCCTCGAATCTCCGAAGGCGCCTCCGGCTTCATGTCGAAGGTATCGAGTTGGCTGGGAGCCCCCAGGTTGAAGATCATGATGCACGACCGCTTGTCCTTCGCCGGATCAACCGCGCCGTGGGCCTTGGCCAGTAGATAGTCGGGAAGACCAAGCCCCACCGCCCCCAAGGCTCCCACCTGTAGGAAGTCTCGACGCGTCGTCCCATCGCAGGTTTGAGCCATCGCGCGACTGGTGCAAGTCAACATGAGCGGGACCCCGTCATCCAAGGAGTTAAAGGGTGTGTCGAACATTCCCGTGGAAGACGCATTCGACAGCGATCTTCCCATTCGATCCGTCCTCAGTGTACCCCTCTCCCTGCGCAGGTGCAAAGAGACCGCAACTTCGCCACCACCCACTCCGTCCGCTTCCCCCAACTCCCCGAACTCCGTCGATGCCTCATCGGACCGCTCCCATGCTCCCAGCAGCATCTAGCATGCGGTGCGATCGACGGAGCCTAGGCGGGGAGCTGTGTGAACTGGATGCCGGAGTGAAGCGATGAATCGCCGGGTGGATGTTGCCGATGGCGACTGGATGATCGCAGTCCCCTTTTTCTCGCACAAGCCGGGGAAGGGAGGCGTCTTCAGCGCACTAACATCTCTTCGGAAGGCATCTCTTCGGAAGGGACCAACGGCATCGCCAAATGTTCAAAGCGGAGATCCAGCGTCGAGAGGAGTCGAGTGGCTGATTCGTTTCCAGGGAACTCCTGTAGCAAGCGTCCCAAGGTCCGCCGCGCGGCGACCAGTTCTCCCAAACGCACCTGGGCTTCCGCCAACTGCAAGTGGCGATCCGGTCGATCCAAAGGCAACTGATCGCTCACCCGATCCAATATCGCGATCGCTTCGGACTGGCGTCCAAGAGCCGCCAGGGCCAAGCCTCGCTGCAATAACAACTCGGGATTGGCGATCGCATCGGGATGGAGATCGACCATGTGGTCGAGCGTTGCTAGCGACCGGCGGGGTCGCCCCAATTGCAGATAGAGCTCGCTGACCGAAAGCTGAACAGGCGGGTTGTCCGGCTGGCTGATCAGGGCTCGTTGGTAATGCTCCAACGACTCCTCCCATCGCCGCTGCACACGAGCTCCATCCCCCATCAGACGCCAAGCGCCACTGGAACGATGGTCTTTGACGATCGCCGATCGCGCGCACTGAACCGCCATCTCCACATCCCCGCGTTCCAGATGGATTCGCCCAAGATCGACGAGGTAGGCAGGATTGTTCCCCGACAATTCCACGGCCCGCGCCATGTGGCTGGCGGCTTCATCCAGTCGTTTTTGCAGCAGAAGTGTCTGAGCGTACCCCCAATGCGCACGCTCGTCGGTCTGGCTGAAATGCAACGCTTCCGAAAAGAGCGCCTCGGCATCCTCATACCGCTGCCTCTCCAGCGCCTCAGCCCCCCGCAGCGAAAACGCACGCGCATCGCGATGAGGCTGCGGATCGGTTCTTCGCGTCAGCGCGTTGCAACCAAGATTCCCCGCCAAGCAGAGCAGGCCACACCAAAGCAACCTCCTTCCGGGCGCAATCGACCGACCCAACGGCTGTAGCCTTCGGTCCATCGATTCCACCCCCCGAGCCGCAGTGAAGGAGCCATGCTTCGCAGGCGCTCAACCAGCCTTTTCCACCTGCGCTGCTCCGGACTGTAGAAAAACCGCCTCTCCGCGACAAGGCTGCCCGACCCACACGCCTAGAACCGCCCTCACAACCGTTTCCCTCTCGCCAT
>JBJSWM010000784.1:0-5230 GCA_046085865.1 Pirellulaceae bacterium | reverse complement strand
GGCGGCAGGTTCCCGGCGACTCCAATCGTTTGGCGGAGATCTCCATGCCGCTGGGGGGCCAGGAAGCGGTGGAGCTGAATTTCACCGAGATCTACTACACTTCGCTCGAAGGAACGATTTGTCTGGCGGCCCCTGCTGGCGACTGCTTTGGGGCGGTGGGAGATTCCGGGAAGACTCCACTGGAAGGAGTTCTGGTCACCTTGCTGGATGCGGCGGGCAAGGAGATCGCGACGACCCGTTCCAGGGGCGATGGCGGCTACCGGTTTGATCGCTTGGTTCCGGGGATCTACACGCTGGTGGAATCGACCCCTGAAAAGTGGTTGGAAGGATCTGCAAGGCCAGGAAGCATCGACGGGGTTGCATCGGGAGTGCTGGCCGGTCCTAGCCGCATTGTCGACATCCGGTTGGAGCCGGGAGATCGAGCCGTGGGTTACGATTTCTGCGAGTGGCGTCCGGCGTCGATCTCGGGCTATGCCTACGAAGATCGCCGAGATGATGGGAAACGAGATCCTTCGGATCCGCCACTGTCGCAGGTTCGCATCGTGCTTCGCGACGCGAGCGGACAAGCGCTGGCGGAAACGCGGACCGATGCACGCGGTTTCTATCGTTTCGATCGCTTGATGCCCGGCAGATACCAGGTCGAGGAGTCGACGCCGGAGGGGTATGAGGATGGCAAAGACCAAGTGGGGACCATTGGTGGGCGTCCTGTCGGATTCCTGGCTGACGGCGGGGATCGGATCGCGGGGATCGATCTCCCTTCGGGTATGGAGGCAGTTGAATACAATTTCGGGGAATGGCGTCTGGGATCCTTAGCAGGCCGAGTTTGGGCCGATGTCGATGGCGATTGCCTTCGGGACCAGGGTGAGCCGGCGATTGGTAGCGTCGAGATTTCGTTGCTGGATGCAGCGGGCCGTCGAGTGCAGACGACGCGAACCGACGCCGATGGATTCTATCGCTTCGATGGACTGAGACCCGGAGTTTATGGAATCGAGGAAACTCAGCCGACCGGCTTTTTTCAAGGGGGACAGCGACCTGCACCTGGAGCGACAGTCGATGCCATCCAGACCGATCTGTTTCGTGGGGTCGTGTTGGAGTCTGGCCAACAGTGGTCCCCTTTTGATTTCTGCGAATCGCCCGCGGCGATGATCTCCGGCTATGTGTTCCAGGATGGGGCGGCTCTTCGAACGCCCGACGGACGGCCACCTGCGGAACTGCGGCCCGTGCGAGACGGCATCCGAACATCGGACGATCTTCCGATCGCCGGGGTAAAAATCACATTGCGGCGCGTCGATGGTTGGCCCGTCGATCCTGGTGGGTTGCTACCGGGGGCTTATGGTCCCCAAGGGGTGGTGGCAATCACCGATGCGAACGGATACTTCCAGTTCCTTGGCCTATCGGCTGGGACCTACCACCTGTATCAGGAGCAGCCTTTGGGGTGGTTTGATGGAATGGATACGCCTGGACCGCTGGCCTCTTACAGCATCAATCCAGAAGATCAGCCCTGGAGTGACGCACAGTCTCGGCTCCTGGAGATCCTGCAGAGACAGCCAGGAACCGATCCAGGAAGTGATGGAATCCTCGTGATTTCACTCGGTCCTGCCGATCGGTCAGAGAATCACTGGTTCAGCGAGGTGCGGGTGGAGCAGGAGTCTCTGGCGCCGCCGCAGCCGATGAGGCTGCCGGAGTGGACTCGCTTGTTGGAGGAGTCGGAGTTGTTTGAGCCGTGGCCAAGGGTACTGCCACCCTGGATCGGACCTCCACCCGCCGATCCCCTGTTGCTCCATGGAGGTTTCAGCGGAGGATACGCGTGGCACCTGAGCATCCTGGATGCTGGATTCCCTCGCGGGGAGCGTCCGGAGCAGCGGGTGGGGCGGGAGCGGATGGAGCGGGCGATCTCCAGGTTGGATCTCGGGCGCTGGACGGTGGTGGGGCTGGAGCAAGGGAGTTGGTCGTTCATATCGACCGAACCGCTCTCGAGGAAGCCGTCCAAGGTTGCATTCCATTTGCCAGGGGCCAAGCAGGTTGTTGGGGATTTCAATGGAGATGGAGTCGATGAGATCGGTCTATTCATCGATGGTGAATGGTTGATCGACCTGGACGGTGACGGGCGCTGGGGGCGCAGTGACCTTTGGGCACAACTCGGGTCCCGCGAGGACCTTCCGGTCGTCGGCGATTGGGATGGAGATGGCCGCGACGACCTCGGAATCTATGGTCCTCAGTGGCCGAGGGATGCCGAAGCGGTGCTGAAAGAACCCGGATTGCCCGATCAGGCGAATCAGTCCCCCTCCAGCCGCCCGATGAATCTCCCGCCTCGAGTGCAGGATGCCAACGACAGGATCCGGTTGCTTCAGCGATCCGGCGAAGATCAGGGCCGTGGTGATCTGATCGATCACACCTTCCTTTTCGGAGATCCGCGAAGCCTACCCCTGGTCGGAGATTTCAATGGCGATGGAATCGACACCATCGCCGTCTACAAAGACGGCCAGTGGTTATTGGACACCAATGGGGACGGTAGAGCGACGAATCTCGATCGGTCCTGTCGATTCGGACAGGCGGGCGATATCGGGCTGGTTGGTGATTTCGATGGCGATGGCATCGACGAGATCGCGGTGCTCCGTGGCGATCAGATCTTGATCGACTCCAATCACAACGGGGCTCTAGATGCTTCCGATCAGGTTCTGTCCAACGCAGGTGCAGGAGATGCCTTGCTGGTAGGGGACTTCGATGGCGACGGCAAGGATGAACCGGTGTGGCTGGATCCCCAATCGGGAAAAAGCTCGCAGAGTGCGTCGGGAGACAGGACCGCGCGCTAAAAGTCCAGTTCCAGGGGATTGGCTTCCTTGGCCACTACGTCGGCTTGGCTCCATCGATTGGATCGATCCTGCAACGCCTCACGATCGGTTGCCACCATGGGGGTGCCTCTTCGCCTTCCGTTCCATCGCTTCCCCTTGTAAGGATCGGCTGTGGTCGGCATGATTGATTGAGAATCCAATCGCCAGGGGCTGGTGGCGATGGAGTGAGATGAGCAGAGGAGTCGCCGGGAAGATGCAGCTGATCCGTTTCTGTCGACAGGATGGCACTCTGGGTTGGGGGCTCAATACTCCAGTGGGAGTGCAGGACTTGACTGCGTCGGATCCGACGCTGCCAAAGAGCATGATTCAGGTGATCGACCAATGGGATACTCTTTTGCCTCGTATTCAGCGATTGTCGCTGCGGTTAGGGGTGGTCGAGGAACCGGTGAGCCTACTGTGCCCGCTCGATCGTCCCGGTAAGATTTTCGGCGTGGGGCTCAACTATCACGATCACGCGGCAGAAGGGGGACGATCGATTGGTGAGGAGCCAGTGATTTTCAGCAAGATGCCCACGTCGCTCAGCGGGCCCTTCGACCCGATCCTCTTGCCGCCTCAAAGCAAGCAGGTCGATTACGAAGCCGAATTGGTGGTGGTCATCGGGAGAAAGGTGCGGTGGGCCGATACGAAGGAGGCAGCGGAGTCGATCTTTGGCTACGCCGTTGGCAATGATGTATCGGCCCGAGACTGGCAGAAGGGCAAGCCAGGTGGACAATGGCTGCTCGGCAAGAGTTTCGATTCCTTCGCACCCATCGGACCAGGGATTACCCTCGCCAGTTCCCTCCGAAATCCGCTGGATTTGAAAATCGAACTGCGGATCGGCGATCAGCGGTTGCAGGACTCTTCCACTTCCCAGATGGTATTCACTCCTGTCGCTCTGGTGGAATACCTATCCTCGGTACTGACGCTAGAGACTGGTGATATCATCTTCACGGGGACGCCCTCGGGAGTCGGTGTCGCCCGCACGCCTCCCCGATTCCTGTCCGACGGGGATCTGGTGGAGGTAACCATTGAGTCGCTGGGGACGATTCGAAATCGATGCCATCGGCAGAGTGATCCAAGGGTTGAACGACCGAGTTGAACGACTGGGGCTTATCGAATGTGTAGCCAGGTTGCCGGATCGGCAGGATGAAACAGGGAGTTTTTCGTTATGAATCCTACGCATCGTCCAATGGATATCCCACCGCCATCGACGGTACCTGTTCAGGGTTGGCACTGCTCTCACTTTTTTTATCGATGGAATCGCGATCGGATCGCCAGCATGAGCGAACTGGATCGCAGGTCGGCTCGCCAAGAGTTTCGCGGTTTGCTCGATCCTTGCGAAGCGGATCGACCTCAGCGTTTCCAGGTGGCGGCGGTTGTAGGGCACAAGGCCGATCTGGTGCTGGTGATGATGGACCCCGACCCACTGAAAATCAACGCCATCCATCAGCGATTGATGCAGTGTCGATTCGGCGAATTGCTGCAGCCGACTTATTCGTTCGTCTCGATGTCGGAGATTTCCGAGTATCTGCCCGACAAGGAGCAGTACGCAAAGCGATTGATCCATGGTGGCGAAGACGCTCATTCGGCCACCTTTCAGGCCAAGGTGGCATCCTACGAGAAGCGGTTGCCGATGATGCTGGCTCAGAGGCTGGCCCCTGAGTTTCCTGATTGGCCGGCGCTCTGTTTTTATCCGATGAACAAGGTCCGCAACGTCGGTGCCAACTGGTTCGCGCTTCCCTTCTCCGAGCGTCAGGAGTTGATGAGCGAGCATGCGCAGAGCGGCATGGCGTTTGCCGGACGAGTGACGCAGTTGGTGACCGCTTCGGTGGGGCTGGACGATTGGGAATGGGGCGTGACGCTGTGGGCTCGCAATCCCCAGTATTTGAAGGAAATCGTATACACCATGCGGTACGATCGAGCTAGCGCTCGATACGGTCAGTTCGGCCCCTTCTACACCGCTTACCCGATGTCGGTCGACGGCGTGATGGAGCATACCTGGCGAATGTAGGGCGATCGGCGCGCCAAGGATCCTCCATGAGGCCCAGTCATCAGGGAAGTTCTACCCCCATCTCTCGAACGATATGCTGTCCCGGGTAGGCAACCCCTGTCACCCAGAGGACAAACCGGATATCGACGGCGATGGAGCGGCTGTAATCGGGATTCCATGCGAAGTCATTGATGGTGGCTTCGAAGGTGCGGTCGAAGTTGACCCCCACCAATTCCCCTCGGGCATTGAAGACAGGGCTTCCCGAATTGCCTCCAGTTGTATCGGTGTCGTAAAGAATCACCACACTCCGCGGCCTTCTGGAAAAGACGACAGGCGTCGAACCCTTCATCACCCCCAAAGAAGTTCTGGACGCTCATGAACAAGGCCAGTTCGCCAATCTCATCGATCC
>JBJSWM010000783.1:0-2982 GCA_046085865.1 Pirellulaceae bacterium | reverse complement strand
CGCGGGTAGACGAGATTTGCATCCCGAGTCCCTGGCCGATGGACGTTTGGAAAACCGCAGCAGCTAGATCGCCCGTAACCGATCAGCGCAGTGACACAAAATTGTATCAACGCAGCAACCCCGCTTGATTGACTTGGCGTTCCCCATGGCCGACAATCGAGCCGATTCTGGCTGCAGCCTACGGGCTGTTGGATCGCCTTGGGCGGACTTCCAGCCTTTGTACTTGCTCCCCCTCTCCTTTCGGATGCTTCGGAATGTCCCACCCCACCGACGGCAAAGTTCATACCGTAATGCAGGAGTCGCGACTCTTTCCCCCCAGCGAAGCGTTTCGATCGCGTGCGAGGATCGGTTCGATGGAGGCATATCAATCGCTCTACGAACGGTCGATTGTTGATTCCGAGGCTTTTTGGGGGGAAGAGGCAAGGGAGCATCTGCACTGGTTTGAGCCATTCAGGGAGGTGTTGCGTTGGAATGAACCGGTGGCCGAGTGGTTCGTTGGTGGCAAGACGAACGCATCCTACAATTGCCTGGATCGCCATCTGGAGGCGGGTTTGGGGGATCGAGTCGCGATTTATTGGGAAGGGGAACCGGGGGACACCCGGACTTTGACCTACCGCGATCTTCACCGAGAAGTCTGCCGATTTGCCAACGGACTGAAGGCGATCGGAGTGCAACCTGGACAAGTGGTCAGTATCTACATGCCGCTGGTTCCCGAACTGGTGGTTGCGATGCTGGCTTGCGCGCGGATCGGCGCGGTGCATTCGGTAATTTTTGGCGGGTTTTCCGCCGAAGCCATCGCCGACCGCAACCAAGATGCCGGTGCGGTGGTTCAGGTCACCGCGGATGGCGGTTGGCGTCGGGGTAAGACGCTTCCGCTAAAGAAGACGGTCGATGAAGCGCTGGCCAAGAGCCCTTCGGTTCAGCGGTGCATCGTCCTGCGTCGCACGGGGGAGCCGACTTCGATGCAGGAAGGGCGTGACATTTGGTGGCATGATCTGACCGCATCGACAACCGACGACTGTCCCGCAACACCCCTAGACAGCGAACACCCACTCTTCATTCTCTACACTAGCGGTTCCACCGGGAAACCCAAGGGGATTCGGCACACGACCGCTGGATACAACCTTTACACCAAACGAACCTTTCAGTGGGTCTTCGATCATCGCGATGATGACATCTATTGGTGCACTGCCGATTGTGGCTGGATCACCGGACACAGCTACATCGTCTATGGACCGCTTTCTGCAGGCGCCACCCAGATCCTCTACGAAGGTGCGCCCAATTGGCCTGAAGAGGACCGTTTTTGGGCGATTATCGAAAAGTATCGCGCCACCATTCTCTACACCGCACCGACCGCCATTCGCGCTTTCATGAAGTGGGGCGATCATCATGTGGAAAAACACGATTTAAGCAGCCTGCGCTTGCTGGGATCGGTGGGGGAAGGGATCAATCCTGAAGCCTGGATGTGGTACCACGAAAAGATCGGTGGAGCTCGCTGCCCCATCGTCGATACTTGGTGGCAGACCGAAACGGGAGGCATCATGATGTCGCCGCTGCCAGGAGCGATTGCGACCAAGCCAGGGTCGTGCACTCGCCCGCTACCAGGCATCGTGCCGCGCATCGTCGATAGCAGCCATCAGGAAGTCCCCCAAGGACATGGAGGGATGCTTTGCATCGAAAAACCATGGCCAGGAATGCTCCGCGGCATCTGGGGAGACCCGGAACGATATCGCCAGCAATACTGGAGCCTTGTGCCGCACATGTACCTCACGGGGGACAATGCCCGGCGCGATGAAGATGGTTACTACTGGATCATGGGGCGCATCGATGATGTGATCAATGTGTCGGGTCACCGGTTGAGCACCATTGAGGTGGAAAGCGCCCTGGTCAGCCATCCTCGAGTGGCCGAAGCAGCGGCAGTTGGAAAGCCGGACGAAATCAAGGGGCAGGCGATCGCGGTTTTTGTGACGCTTCGAGGCTGCGAACCTTCCGAAGCGCTACGGCAGGAACTGAAAATGCACGTTCGCAAGGAAATCGGTGCGCTCGCTCAACCCGATGATATTCGCTTCACCAGCGCTCTTCCAAAGACACGAAGCGGAAAGATCATGCGACGCTTGCTTCGCGATATCGCCAGCGGTAAAGAACAAACCGGAGATACGACGACGCTGGAAGACTACACGATTCTGGCAAAGCTACGAAGCGACGAAGAATCGTGATGTCCCTGCCCTTCGCTTGATTGCTCGGAATACTCCACTCCGCTGGACCCCCTATCCATGACAGCACCAGTCGAAATCACTCCCGCCGAACTTCATCTTTTGGTCGAGAAGAAACAACCATTCGTCCTAATCGATTGCCGCGAGGACGATGAGTATGCGATCGCCAAAATCGACGGTGCCTTGCTGGTGCCTTTGAGCCGCTGGGAGGAAGCGTTTGGTCGATTGCAACTGGCTGCCAGCCAACCCGTGGTGGTGCACTGCCATCACGGCATGCGAAGCCTGCGAGCGACTCAGTGGCTTCGTCGCAACGGCTTTCCAGAGGCTCAGAGCCTAGCCGGCGGGATCGACGCTTGGTCGCTGGAAATCGATCCCTCGGTGCCTCGCTATTGATCGTGCCTGGCCGTTCCTTCCGCAATGAGCGGCCGGCTGGACTGGGGCCGGTCCTCGGCGGAAGCGATCGCCACCAAAATCACCCCGTAGGCAGCGTAGAAATCTTCGGGGGGAAGGCATCTCTAGTTAGCCCGCCGCAAGTTGTATGCTTCCCGTCCCTGAAGAGGAACGGTCGCGATACCTCTGCAGCCAGCGCCGCAGGGCAGGGCTGGGGGGATCTGCCGAGTCCCATGGAAGGCAATCGGCCAGAATCTTCAGATGGTCCACGGGAGTACTCCGCGGCTCTAGCATGACGATCCAGCATCCGGCCAGGCTGCAGAGCCCACCCTTCGCGCCCCCAAGTGGCTCCATCCGAATCTGATAGCCGCAAGCTCTC
>JBJSWM010000782.1:0-2541 GCA_046085865.1 Pirellulaceae bacterium | reverse complement strand
ATAATAGTATGTATATAGTGTACTAGTATGAATTATTCTTAAGCAGTGTTGTAATACACCTACAGTATAATACTTGCCGATCACACCCGTTCGATAGCCAGCCTGTTTGAGCACCGAGGGAAGCGTCGGCTTTCCTACAGGCACCACCAGAGGACTATTGGGCGGCGCCACTCCGGTTCCTTTTCTTCGGAAAGCGAACTCCCCGGTTAAGAGAGAGTATCGAGTCGGCGTGCAGGTGGAGGCGGGACTGTAGCCGCTGGTGAACCGGATCCCCTCGGCCGCCATGCGATCTAGATGAGGCGTCGGGATCGTCTTCGATCCATAACAACCGACATCCCCATAACCTAAATCGTCCGCCATGATCACGATGATGTTTGGCTTCCTTTCTTCGCCGGCAGCCTGGCCGGCCAGGAGAAGGACCGCAGCACCCACCAAAGGGACGATCTTCTGGAACATGCAATCGATGAGGGCACGATAACGCATCAGCAATTCCCCGAATGGTCCGCTGGGATGAAGTCAGCCAAATGGATTGCCAGCACCAGCCATCCCTACAGTGTAGCCAGCCATCGCTGCGCATGGTCGCATGGCGGTCCAAGCTTCGGATGTTGTCCGAATCGGACCCCCAGCTCCTTACGAACCAAGACAGGATCTGGTGCGCTGCTCTAGGATGAAGCCATCGCAGCGAACATCAGAGGGCTGGCATGTCGACGACAGGCCTTTCGCCGAAATTTATCTACATGGAGAAGGGAATACGATGGATCGTCATTGCGCCCAATCGGCGGCGGCGATGCGATCACCGATCGGTGTAGACCTGGGTACTTTCTTCCTTGACGACCGCGACAGGTCGCTGAAGGCTCTTGAGGAAGGCCCGAACCACTTGGGTGCCTTCCTGAGGCAACTGGAGTCGGAAACGGAAACCTCGCTGATCGCCCGTGGGCATTTCGGGAATTGCCTCAAAGCGAATTGCATTTCCCTGCACTTGGTATCGAGTCGGCGCGTCGACTTGCAGCACTTTGGCTCCCACAGGTAGCTCGATCGCCACTTCCACCTGGGAGTCACTGCGGGTGCCGGAATTGGAGACCTTGACCGTATACAGCGACTGCCCATCCAGCTCGACCGGGTCATTGTCGTCTTCGATCGTAAACGCCAGCTCGCTCAATCCCTCCACACGAACCCCTTTCTCCAAAGGCTCGGCTCGCGTATCGGATGACTGACTCTGCAGACGGATCACAAAGTCGCCGGCCTCCATCGGAAGGAGTGTCAGATCGGTCGTGGCGGTCTGCCCAGGCTTGAGTTCGTCCAGCCCCCATGCGACGGCATGCTGGTCTGCAAGGTACTCACCATGGTTCCCGGCACTCTGAAACTGAAGCCCTTTGGGAAGATAGGCCACAATGTCGATGTCCTTGGCTGCCGCCGTCCCCTGATTGGCGATGGAAACCTGATAATTGGCCTGACGCTCCAGGTAACGCAGCTTGGGCCCCTGGAATGCAAGTGTCAGTTTTGGAGCGATAATCTGGATAGGAAGTGAAGATTCTTGCGGCGCGCCATTGCCGCTGACGATTCGGATCTTGGAGAGCAGCGATCCCGCTTCCATGGCGGTGAGATCCAGAGGAATCGATCGGCTTTCCCCGGGCGCCAAATCCCCGAGCGACATTCCGAGTGCATCGCCGGAGGGGTGACGAAGCTCTCTTGGCAGGTCCACCTCTAGCGATACATTCTTCGCTGTTCCCGTTCCGCGATTGGTCACCGCGATTTGAATCTGCATTCGATCTCCGACACGCACATCCGGATCGGCATTTTGGGTGACCTCCAAACGCGGCAGTGTGCTAACGGTGCGCGCGGAGGCCAAGCTGGAGAACGATACGCTGGCCACACTTCCGATCTCACCTTCTTCGGTCGGCACCAGTTCGATCGTCACCGTCCGTTCATCGCCGGGCATCAGTCGCCCCAACGACCACTGAAGCAATCCATCTTCGGAGGCCTGAGCCGTTGGCGAAGTCGATTCTAGGCGCGTGTGCTTAGGAACCCGATCGACCAGAACGACATCCTCTGCCGCCGAGGTTCCTAGATTTCGTACACGGAGAGTGAAGCTTGTTTTCTGCCCGACTTGGACTTCCTCCGGTGCAATCTTCTGAACCTGAAGACTTGGGGTCTGAGTCCCCTCCAAGGCACGTTCACCCGGAATGTCCGCTAACGCCGACGCTCGCGCGATCAGAACGCGTCCTCCGGATGTCCCATCCATCGCTCCCATGGGCGAATTGGTATCGGCTGGTGGCATCGAACGGCCGGCAGAGTTCCCCTGCATCGTCGGATTCGCCGACGGGGATGCGCCGGTAGAAGCACTGGAGTCGGTTCCAAGAAGGGATGGAGCTGCAGCCGGTGCCGGAAGAGCTGGCCCCTGAAAGGGTGTTGCGGCTGGATTTCCAAGACTCGGACTCGCGGCTCCAGGCATCAACCCAGTCGATCCTCCAGCGGAGATTCCCGAGGGGGAAGATCCAGCAGGCGGGAAGGAGGACCCCGCAGGAGGAGCCGCAGGAGCTG
>JBJSWM010000781.1:0-991 GCA_046085865.1 Pirellulaceae bacterium | reverse complement strand
GGCGGCGAGAAGGTTCGTGCATTCACACCACATCCGCTTCCACCGAAAAACCCCGATCTCAAAGTCGACGGGTACTTGGCGGAAAGGCATAGCCAGGCGCTGGCGGCCATCAGTCGGCTGAAAATTGCCAGTGCCATGGTTCCGAGTCCGGCTTGGTTCTTGTACGGTTTCGTGCGCAAGGAGGCAGTTGTTTCGTCCCAAGTCGAAGGGACCCAATCCACGCTGGAAGATGTCATCGCGTTCGAATTGAATCGTCAGGCGGGAGATATTGCCGACGTCGAGGAGGTCTGTAATTACGTCGACGCGATCAATTACGCGAGAGCAGAACTGGTTCGTCCCGGCGGACTCCCGCTTAGCACCCGCCTGTTGTGCGAGGTTCACAAGCGACTGATGAAGGGGGTGCGAGGACAAGAAAAACAGCCAGGACGGATTCGGACGTCGCGGAACTGGATTGGCGGCACGCGCCCGGGCAATGCGAAATT
Source organism: Pirellulaceae bacterium (assembly GCA_046085865.1). GTDB lineage: Bacteria > Planctomycetota > Planctomycetia > Pirellulales > Pirellulaceae > JBEISR01. The sequence continues at coordinate 509 of JBJSWM010000781.1, read as the reverse complement.
CGTCCCACCACCTCCGGATTCGGTACCGGTATCGCTGGCAGCGCTCGACAAGTGGATTCATTCGGACGATCCGCTTCCACCATTGGTGAAAGCCGGGTTGGCCCACGTGCAGTTTGAGACGATCCACCCGTTTCTCGATGGCAATGGACGGTTGGGACGACTGCTGGTCACGTTGCTTACCGAACACTGGGCCCTGTTGGAAGGTCCGTTTCTTTACGTGAGTCTTGGATTCAAACGACACCGGCAAGAATACTACCGATGCCTGGACAAGGTACGCACAAGCGGCGACTGGGAGGGATGGACGGAGTTCTTTCTTAAGTGCGTCGTGGAGTCGGCGGATGACGGTGCAAATGCGGCCCAACGGTTGTTTCGTCTGGTCAATGACGATCGCAAGACGCTTACCAACCTCGACTCCGTTAACGTTTCGGCAATTCGTCTTTTCGAGCAACTGCCCGAGCAACCGATAGTCACGGCAGCCAAAGCTTTGGAACTGATCTCGAGTACCAAGC
>JBJSWM010000780.1:0-1275 GCA_046085865.1 Pirellulaceae bacterium | reverse complement strand
GAAGAAGCGCCAGCAACAACCACATGCCCAAGTGCAGCCACTTCGCCGCTTGCAACGCTGCGGGAATGCCCCAGTTGGCAGGGATGGAATGAAGCCCTGCATTGCGATCGAATCCCGCATCCTGGCAGGCGTATATCAGATCGAAACCACTAACCCAAAAGAATACGGCAGCACCAAGGATGGAAGGGGCCAGCAAGTCGCTGGGATGTCCGGCCAGCCATTCCCCCCGCAGACCAATCCAAGCGCAAATCGGCGCCAGCATCAACGCGGATCCCAACCAAAAATGCGCGGCGAAAGTAAACCGCTTGGCGTAGCTGTATCCTGCCAGCCAAACCAAAACCGGTATCGAGAGATACAACGGCCAACGATTGGGAAAGAATAGCGCAGTGCTGCTGATAAAACCAATGGCGCACAGAGCGGCAAATCGAGCCGCTGCACCCCGAGAGATTTTGCCAGCAGGAATCGGCCGTCCTGCGGTGCGAGGGTTCGCTGCATCCCACTTGGCATCGGCCACTCGGTTGAAGGCCATAGCGAAACTTCTAGCCGTCACCATGCAAAGCAACATCGCGATCCAGCGAACCGGATAATTGGGCGATGACGACTTGTCCGGCAAGACCGAAAAGGTCGCCCAAAAAGTGCTCAGCAGTGCGAAAGGAAGCGCGAAGATCGTATGACTGAACCGTACCAGTTCGCCATACTCCCGAATTCGGCTCCATGCTCTCTTCGTCGATGATTCGATGGAAAATGCCGATGCAACTTGCCCCATCTCAAGCCCCTTCCTTACGATCGGAGGAGTCTGTTGGCTGGGAGTCGTCCGAACCCCAACGCCGCATCAACTGGTGTGGCACCGCCAAGTGATCGAGAATTCTGGCCACAACAAAGTCGATCAAATCGATGATGCCATCAACTCCGTGATACCAACCGGGACTGGCAGGCATCACCACGGCACCCGCCTGGGCCGCTCGATGCAGGTTCTCTAGTTGGAATACCGACAAGGGGGTCTCACGAGGGACCAAGACCAGTTTCCGATGCTCCTTCAAGTGCACCTCCGCCGCTCGCTGGATCAAGTCCTTGCCTCCCGCATGGACGATCCCCGACAGCGTCGTGCCCGAACAGGGACAGACCACCATGCCGCGCGTCAGGTAGGAACCGCTGGCGATGGGGGTGAAAAAATCATTCACTCGATGGGGAAAGACCAACTTCTTCCGCGTCACCACCTGCTCCGAGGTCACCGGACTCCACCTATGCGAAGCTACCGCACTCTTGGTCTGCCAG
>JBJSWM010000779.1:0-857 GCA_046085865.1 Pirellulaceae bacterium | reverse complement strand
ATGGCCCGAACGTGCCTGCGAACCAGCCGCGGGATCTATCACGACGGTTGGTTCGCAGGCACGTTCGGGCCATTTGTGCCGTGGGATACCCCCAGTACGGCGGCAAGGCTGAAAGGTTGGGATGCGGCGAAGGATCGGTGGGAGCTATTTGACTTGCGGGGAGATTTTACTCAGGCAGTCGATCTATCGGAGAAGGATCAGCAGCGGCTGGAGGCGATGAAGCAGCTGTTTTTGGAGGAGGCGGAGTCGAACAAAGTATTGCCGATTGGTGGTGGGTTGTGGACGCGGTTTCATCCCGAGGATGCGGTTTCGAGTCCCTACAAGGAGTGGCGGTTTGATGCGACGACGCGTCGGATGCCCGAGTTCAGTGCGCCGCCGATCGGGAAGCGGACCAATCGAGTGGAGTTGTTGGTGGACAGCGGCGAGAGGTCGTCTGGGGTGCTGTATGCGATGGGGGGATCCAGTGGCGGGGTCAGTTTGTATTTGGATGAGGGGCAGTTGATTTATGAGTACAACATGCTGATTTTGGAGCGGACGGTGGGGCGTAGTGAGCAGCGTCTGGGGGCTGGGGAGCATCGGATTGAGGTAACGGAGACGATTGCCAAGCCGGGGGCGCCGGCGGAGGTGAAGGAGACGGTGGATGGGCAGGCATCGATTGCGGTGACCGTCCCTCGGACGGTACCTGGGGCGTTCACAGCCAGTGAGACGTTGGATGTGGGGATGGATCTAGGAGCCGCCGTATCGCTCGAGTATCACGATCGTTCTCCCTTTCCTTTCACCGGGCGGATCGAATCGATGCGTGTCACGATTCCCTGATGCACCGACTATCCACCACCACCACCACCACCACCCATACG
>JBJSWM010000778.1:0-3343 GCA_046085865.1 Pirellulaceae bacterium | reverse complement strand
GTGCGTTAGCTACGGGGTGCCAAGCAATGAAGAAACCAGTTGCTCGCTTGCGGTAGCCACCATCGCCAGATGGTGGATTGGCTGGTTGGACGATTATCGCAACAATCCACCGCGTGGCCGCGGTGGCTACGAGTTGCGGTGGCTACGGGTTGCGGTGGCTACGGGTTGCGGTGGTTACGCGAGAGCGGTGGCTACGGGGTCGCTTGTTTCTGAGAAGAAGAACAAGCAGGGCCTTTTGGGAGTCCTTCGACTCTACGGCTTCCGCATCAGGTCGCTCATCTGCTCCAAGACATAGGGCAGGAAGACGATCCCGCTGTAATGGTCCGCCATCATTCGATGGTGGTGATCTTCCGATAATCCAGCGGCGGCGGCCAGTAGGTCGCTATTGCGTGGCGGGACCACATCGTCGAATCGGCCGCTGAACATCCACATCCGATCGGCATCGATTCGATGAGCCAATCGGAGAGGTTCAATGCGATTGAGCATCTCCTTCAGCTTCTCCGCATCGATTCCCGCTTTGAGCATTTCCTCCCGCATTTTCGCAGCGTCTTTTTTTCCTTGCATCATGACGCTGTAAAGATCCCCTCCGGCCAGCAGGATGAAGGTGCCATGGAACCCTCGGTCCAGACCGGCAACGGTCGCCGCCACAAAACCGCCAAGACTGGTCCCCTGAAGCGATACTCTTCTTGTGTCGACTCCTGGCAAAACGCTCACTGCATCCTTGGCTCGCCGTACATCGCCGATCCCCTGCTGCATCGCTCGAACGATCTGCTCCCCAGACCCTCGTCCTTCCGCAGTCCTTCTGAGACCATAGTGAGGCAGTTGGACCATGAAGGCGTGGACTCCCTGAGCCCTCAGTCCTTGAGCGATTAGACGCCCGACGGTCATGCCGCTACCCGATTCATGGACCACGACTGCTGCGGGTGCCAAGGAGACATTCCCTTGCTTGTCCTTGACGGCATACCACTCCATCGCGACGCGATCATTTGTTTCGTTTCCGATTGGCAGCGGGCTAGGATAACGCACCACCCAGTCCCCCTTCCCAGGGTCCGACTTCTCCAGCTGCACCTCGAACTGTCCAGGCTGCCAAACCAGGCCATCCAGGCAGACCTTGGCATCTTCCTTTCCTTCGTCCCCCGGTTGCAGACTGTCGTTCGCTTCCCAACGTTGGTTCAGCGAGACCTCGATCTTCTTCGAATCTTCTGGAAGCTGTCGCAGTAGCTCCTGGAGATCGATTCGCGCGTACGGGCGGTCGGCAGCGGGGGACTGATGGTCTGCATTGGCGACGTAGAAGACTCCATCTTCCGGGACGAAGAGCACGTTGTGCAGATTGGAATCCATCGCCACTGGGCGGCACATGAGATCCTTGGCTGCATCCGTATCGATCTTCCCGTACTTTTCCTGGACGCGTTTGCGAAGAAGATTTAGTCGATCTCCAGCGGAGAGAATGACTGCATCGGGGATTCCTTCCCCTAGCAGTTCGTGTCCCTGACCTGGCTGCACGAACTGGATCAATTCTGGAGTCGCAGCGACACCGACGGCCGACTTCTCTTCGCCATCGGCGAAGACATAGTAGTACTCACAGGTGCGAGGGCTGTCGGCCCAAAGATTCTTGACTTGATCCAGCGAGGAACACTCTTCCAGTGCTCGCCGCATCAAGGTAGCCATCGGAACGCCGTCCCATTTCCCTTCGCCGCGGCCGCCCATTTCACCCAGTGATATTTTCTCGGCGTTCATACCGCTGACACTGCCGATGAAACTGGCATAGCCGATATTGGCGAATGGGATCTGCCCTTCGGGCGCCATGATGAACGTCGTTGCACAATCCTGAAGACCGATCGCCGTCATGTAGTCGAGCACTCGGCCGTGGTAGAGTTTCCCACCTTCGGTCGCGTCCCCGAAGAGCGCGAAACCGGAACAATGGAAGAGTTCCGGAAAGACGTTGACCACCTCCATCAGATCCGGGTCGAGATCCAGTGACTTGGCCAAGGCTCGGGTTTCCACCTTATGCCGTTCGGGGATGTGGGCCTCCAGGCGTCGGTAGGCGGATTCTAGATCCTTCGGGAACCAGCGACCGTTGGCGATGGTCTGCGCGGTGCCGAAGGCGTAGACCACCGAATCGATACAGCGATACGCTTCCTCTTTGAGCAATGCACCATGCGCCGTCCCGATCTGCTCCGGCGTTCCGCTCAGCAACGCCACTCGCTGACCGTCGATCCAAATGAGTTTCCCATGGTCAACCGTTCGATCGTCCATCTTTGGCTGCGTCAGCAGCTTCGATGGACTGAGCACCTCCAGCGCCCGCCGAATGCCTCGCGCGAAATGCCTTTCCAGATCCGCCCGCTCCATCTCTTCGACTCGCCAACCATCCGGCACCACAATGTCGCTGGAGGTTTCCCCTGGCTCTGATAGCTGCAGTTCAATCGCCTGCCCATCGATGCTGCCGACCAAGCGGTTCGGTTCAAATCGCCACTGCACCGAATCGATGCGGTAGGGCATGGAGTTATCCAGGGCTGGGGTGAGCAGCCCTGAAAGGATTTCGGCCAGCGGCTGGGCGTCGATCGTCATGGCGATCGGAAGATAGGTGGAGACGGAAGTACCGGGCGAGATCAGGCGGCGCATTAGACCAGCGGCTGCCATATGGTCCTTGGCATCGGTTGCTCCAGAACCAATGAAGGCGACTCGATGCTTGGGCAACAGCAAAGCGGTCTTCGATTCCGTCCTCCACAGCTCCATCGCGTATTCCGGATGCTCCGCACGGAATCGGTACGCGCCATCCTCCCATCGAACCAGACTAGCCGCGACCTCCTGCAAATGACCGCCGATTTTGAGCGATCCCTTAGCATCGATCTGAAATGCCGCATCCGTTCCCGTCCAGCAGTCGACCCACGGCTTGCATTGCGCCGCAAGCAGATCGACGCGGTCTTCCGCGTGCAGCGGAGCAGGGGACCAATTGCACTGGAGGGCCAAAAGGGCCAATGCCAAAAGGTGGAGAGAGAAGCGTTTCATCGCGGTGAGACTCCAATGGACCAAGGCCAGTCGAAAGGATACTAAGAGCCGATGGAAAATATTTTCCGTCCATTGCCGCTGGTCTCCTCGCCCTGCTTGCAGAGAGGGGAGATCAATTGACTTTGCTCCCTCACTCTAACCCTCTCCCCCGCGGGCTTTGCCCTGTGGGAGAGGGGACGGAGTTTGGGGTTTCCAGGGTTTGGCCAAAAGTGACGTCGCTATTTCTAAAGAGTCGCCTTCATGCCATCAAGCATTTTCAGCCAAGCTTCCTTTTGCTTCTCGACCACGGCTTCCGGCCCGGTCATTTTGACGAAGACCGTTCCCGCGTTCTTTG
>JBJSWM010000777.1:0-4564 GCA_046085865.1 Pirellulaceae bacterium | reverse complement strand
TGATTTGAGAGCGGTGCCTAGGCGACGAAGAAAGTCCGAGGGTTTGGCTGGAGTTGGACTGGATCAATGGGATCACTGATTCAGGCTACGTAGCCAAGGACCTATCGGTTGCTCGGGAGGTCCCTCAAGAGGCATCTAGATCGGTATTCGCGTTTCGCGATTCGGTTCAGTGTGCCGCAACATTGGGGTTGGCACGCGCGGCCGTAACCACCAGTTCCACGCGATAGCCGGGGGCCGCTAACGCTGCATGGATGCATGCGCGCACCGGAGCGTGACCCGATGGGACCCAGGCATCCCAAATGGTGTTGAAGGTGGCGAGATCTTCCGGGTTGGGTAGGAAGATCAGCACCTGCAGCAGAGATTGGGTATCACTGCTGCCCTGCTGCAGTCGTTCCTCCACCTGTTTTAGAACCTGATGGAACTGCTGCTGGGCAGTCGCATCGGGATCATCAGGCACTTCGACGAAGTAGAGCAGGCCGCCGCAGGCGACGGCATCCGACCACCGCTTGGTCACCCCCAGTCGCTCGATCGATCGATTCATGTCCGTTCCTTTCAGTAGTTCAGTGGGTAAGCAGGGCAAGCAAGTAACAGAGGAAAAAGGAATGCGAAGTTGACGCGCCTGCATCGCCTGTACCGATCGTCAGCCCACAAATCGCCACGACGCACTGGGGATGAGATGGCTGTGAGGCAGGAACCTGAGTCGGCTCATCTCTACGGAACTCAATGCGACCATTTCGTGTGCTACTAACGGAATTCGAAACGCAGGACGTAGGGTCAGAGTGCCGCTGTCGTCGACAATCGGCATCTAGTTCATACCGGGACCTCTTCGACTTCCGTGTAAAGAAAAGTGACGCCACCGGTGGCGTAGTTGGGGACATCGGCGACGGCAGCAAGTCCTTCGGGTGAAGCCAGAATCGCTTCCATCTGCTCTCGCGAATCGGCGTAGAGGTCAGCGACATAATAGTAAGGCGAAGGGGTGCCAGCAGGGGTTCCCTCAACCTTCCCGATCGTCCACTTGCGAAGTCCCTGCAGGCGGCGCGCCAGAGGAATGTGGATCGCCTGATAGTAGCGATCGAATGCCGCAGGGTCTTCGGGATGTCCGTAGAGTACCAGCAATCGAATCATATTTCTTTCCTTTCATCTTGTGTGGTTGTCAGGGTGGGAGAGAGCTAGAGTTTGGAAGGCGGTACTTCCAAACCAGCCCTCCGGCTAGGTAAAAGACGATCGCCATGTAGGTCACAAGTCCAACCAGGAACGGCATCAGGTTGAGGTTTTCCCCCGACAGGTTCGCTACGAAGGTCAAGTGGTTGACGACCAGGATCCACAGGCAGGTCGCCATGGCGATCCACCAGAGGCATTGTTCCATCGATGCGAGGGTCGCTTCTCTTCGTTCGGGGGCCAGCCAGTATTCGCGATGAGGCAGGTTGATCCACTGGATCGGAAGAGAGCGGGACAGTTGAGAGGTGAGCAGTAGGAAGGAGGGGAGGAAAACCTGGAGTCCCAGCATCAGAAGTGTGGCATGGGATTTGGATGCCCAGGAATCTGCTTTTCCTGACGCATTGAAGTGGATCGCCACTTGTTCGGGCAGACGCGGGTAGTACCAAGCGTTCTGGAGCAATGCCAGCAGGATCCAAAACGCGATGGTGCCAATGATCCACTGCCATCGTCTATGGAGCATGGGATGGCTTCCTATCGTTGGTTGCTCGATTTGTCTGCGGCCACGCCGCTGCTGACTCGCATCACATGGCCATCGGGATGCCGTAGATGAAATTCTCGAACGCCCCATGGTTCGTCGGTAGGTGGTTGGTCGATGTGGAAACCTGCTTGGAGAGCGACATCGTGCAGTCGGTCGACGTCTTCGGGATTGGGCATCCACCAGCTCATCCAAACCCCTTCTTGGTCCCGATCTCCCAAGGGGCCCTGACCCTGCAAGCAAAGAAAGATCTCCAACTTGTCGTTCTGCACACTCCCAAAATTAGCGATGGAGGGAACTCCAGAAGTTGCTGGTGGCAGCAAGCCAGAGTCGTTCCACCGAAAGCCGGGTCGCCATCCCAGGGTGCAGAACCATGCGATACTTTCTTCGACACTGCGGACGTGAAGAATTGGAGTCAAGCAGTCGACTTGAGGAAGAGATGGGGATGCCATAAGGAATCTCTCATTCGTTCGGAAGGAAAAGGGCGATGGCCCCGGGATGAATCGAGTTGGTGCTGGGGCGTCGAGGAGTTCTTTTCGACCCGTTTACCATGTGAGCGGATTGGTTTGGATGAGCAGCATTCCCAGGTGTAGAGCCAGCAAGCCCAGGACCAGATGTCCGATCCCCTGCCCCAGGGTGAGGAAAATCTGCCCGGCGGAGAGGTGCCGATGGAGGTCGGCCGCCAGGGCGCTGAAGGTGGTGAAGCCGCCTAGCAGACCGATGCGGACCGCTGGGTCGACTCCCGACCACCATTCGGGAGCCCGCTGCATGCATCCCAGGAACAGACCTGTGAAAAAACATCCCAGCAGATTGACCAGCAGAGTCGGCCAGAGGAACTGAGGGCCAGGCCACATCGCCATGAGTTGTAGAAGTACCCACCGGAGGGTGCTTCCCATCGCGCCACCTAATGCTACCCAAAGCCACGTCATGAGAATGTCTCGCACACCGATTGGCGGTAGCAGCGGGGCTCTACCGGATGTATGGGCTGTCGGAACCGATCGATTTGATTGTAGTCTGAGGTGATCGGGTGGAGTTGGGGCCGCTTTGCATCGGCGGCAAGAAGAGGTTGCCCGAAATGGGGCGATGGCCTATTCTGAAGACCGTCCGGGCTGGGCTCAGGCAGAGACTTTGGGGCGGCTGGATGGGAGTTTCTTGGAAGCCGAGGAGGTACCTTGCGATGGCATTGGTGGACGCTCAGAAGAAGACGAAGATGATGACCGGCGCCGATATTGTGATCCAGTCGCTGGTGGATCATGGCGTGGACGTCATCTTCGCCTATCCTGGCGGATGCAGCATGCCGTTGCACCAGAGTTTGACTCGGTATGCCGATCGCATTCGAACGATCCTTCCTCGGCATGAGCAGGGGGGAGCCTTTGCGGCGCAGGGGGTTGCTCGATCGACTGGCAAGGTCGGTGTTGCCATGGCGACTAGTGGACCTGGAGCGACCAATCTGGTGACCGCCATCGCCGACGCGAAAATGGATTCGATCCCGCTGATCGCGCTCACCGGGCAGGTGCCTACGTCGGTGATCGGCACCGATGCATTTCAGGAAACGCCGATCGTCGAAATCTGCCGCAGCATCACCAAACACCATTACTTGGTGACCCGTGTGGAGGATCTTCCAAGGGTCATGAAAGAAGCGTTCCAGATTGCTACCACCGGGCGTCCAGGCCCGGTCTTGATCGACCTGCCCAAAGATGTGCAGTTGGACAGCTGCGAAGTCGATTGGGAGGTTCCCTTGAACCTTCCTGGCTATTGCCCGACGTTGCCGCTGGCTCGCCCAGAGCAGATTCGCCAGATCGCCGCTGCCATCCGCAACGCAAGGCGTCCAGTTTTCTATGTCGGGGGAGGCGTGATCGCGTCAGGGGCGTCGGATGAGTTTCGCAAGTTGGTGGAACTGACTGGGATTCCAGTTGCGATGACCGTCATGGGACTGGGAGCCTATCCCGGCGATGGGCCGCTTTCGCTAGATATGCTTGGGATGCACGGTAGTGCGTACGCCAATTTCGCGGTGCGCGACTGCGACCTGCTGATTGCGCTGGGGGTTCGTTTTGATGATCGCGTCACGGGAAGGCTGGAGGCTTTCGCCAAGCACGCCAAGATCATCCACGTCGATGTGGACCCTTCGGAACTCAACAAGAATAAAGAGGCTCACATCTGGGCCTGCAGCGACGTCCGTTATGCGATCAGCGAATTGAATAAGATTGTCCAGCCCCCGGAAGATATCTCCGGATGGGTCGATCACTGCATGAAGCAGAAGGCGAAGTATCCGTTTGGTTATGACGAGCAGTTCGATGGTATCCTGCAGCAGCATGCCATCCGTACCTTGTCGGATCTGACAAAGGATCGCGAGACATTCATCACCGTGGGCGTGGGGCAGCATCAGATGTGGGCCGCCCAGTTCTTCACCTTCCGAAGACCTCGGCAGTGGTTGAGCAGTTCGGGGCTGGGGACGATGGGATTTGGCTTGCCATCGGCGATGGGAGTCCAGGTGGCCAATCCCAATGCGCTAGTGGTCGACATCGACGGGGATGGCAGTTTTCAGATGAATATCCAGGAGCTGGCGACCCTTCACTGCGAGAAGATTCCGGTCAAGGTGCTGCTGCTGAACAACCAGCACCTGGGGATGGTGGTGCAGTGGGAGGATCGCTTCATGGGGGCCAATCGGGCTCACACCTATCTAGGCCCGGTCGACCATGAGGAAGCCTCTGGGCCCGGCAACACCACCGCTCACGCCATGGTGGCGGATCGCTACCCCGATTTCGTCGCGATCGCCAAGGGCTATGGCTGCGGCGCAGCATTCGTCCAGAAGAAATCGGACTTAAAGGAAGCGCTGATCGAGATGATCGAATATCCAGGTCCTTTCGTTTT
>JBJSWM010000776.1:0-5341 GCA_046085865.1 Pirellulaceae bacterium | reverse complement strand
AGACAACACGATCTTTCGTTAATTCCTAACGGTCCTCTCCTCCGGCCTCTGCTCCGTCTCGCCAGAAGACGTTTGCGTCGCTACTCGTAAACGCCTTCGAACGATCAGTTGCTGAAACAAAAGACAGAAGCCAGTTCGTTGGATCTCAGATATCCCCGATCCCTGAATCGCATCATCTCTCGCCTGCCTGCGATGCGGACAATCACTCCCTTCCTTGACGCCAGGGGATCCAGCTCTTCGAATAGGTGCACGTCCCGATCATTTTCTTTAGTTCAACAGGAAGGTTCTCATCGATGCATCCCGCAATCGAGTTCATCGTCCAATGCTTTGAGACCAAGGGAGATGGAGTCTACGGGGATGAGCAGGTCACGCAGCGGCAGCATGCGCTGCAGTCGGCCAAACTAGCCGTCGATCATCATGCCTGCGACTCGCTTGTGGCTGCTGCCCTCCTGCACGATCTGGGGCACATCCTGGCCGACGATCCCATGCCCGATTCCCGCCAGAAGAACCTCGATGATCGACATGAATACCGCGCCTACGATTGGCTGGTGGAGGCCTTTGGAAAAGCAGTCGCCGAACCGATCGGCAACCATGTGCTCGCCAAACGATATCTCTGCACGACGGAAGCGGGATATCTAGAGAAGCTGTCGCCGACATCGCACAAAAGCTACCTCGATCAGGGTGGACCGCTACCTCCGGCGGCATGCAGGCAGTTCGAGGCATCGGAGTTTTTCGAAGACTCTGTCCGACTGAGACGCTGGGACGATCTGGCCAAAGACCCCCATCTGCAAACCCCGACTCTGGAAAGCTACATTCCTCTCTTGGAGCGACTGCTGGCCAAATCAACCGAGTCCTGCAATTCAACGGCGCCTTAGAAAATGTGCCGTGATGCAAAAGCAGCGAACCCTCGGGAGACGCCGATCCCCATCGCTCCCTCGCCGCCCGAAAGCTCCAACGACTCTCGATCGGTCCACCGGATTCCGCTGCTGCATGACTGGCACACGCACCCAATGCTTTACAGCGCTTTCCTGGATGCGATCGATCTCATGCAGATCGCAACCCGCCCCCAGGAAGCTCGAAACGCCATCGCCGATCACGCCAGTATGTCCCTCGATGCATGGACCATCGCGTACGGATGGGATCCCCAAGTGCTCCCGCTCGAATCGCTCGCCCTCGATCGCATCCCTCAGCCTGTTGTCCTGCTCCACCGCTCGCTGCACGGCGTGGCCATCAACCGCGCCGGCCACCTTTTGCTGGTCCGCCAAGACCCTCACGCCGCCAACTCGATCGATGATCCCCAATGGGTCGAAGAGAACCTGCGACGGGTCCTGAATCTGTTTGTGCTTCCTGGCGCATCGGCCGCTCGACTTCGGAACTTCTACCATCGCTTGGCAAGGGAGCACGGCATTTGGCAGGCCGATGAAATGCTTCTGGTGGCTCCCGAGGAGCTACGTTTGTTCGAAGAGGCAGGGCTTGGCGGCCGCTCCCTTTTCTGGGCATCGCCTGAAACATTTCAGGCGATGCCGACTCAGCAGCAAGAGCTGATCCATGGACTGAAAGTCTTTGCGGATGGTGCCATCGGAACGCGCACCGCCGCTTTGCATGAACCCTACCGCGATGGGTCACCACCCCAGCAGGGCCAGCTGCTGCTGTCGGCCCAGCAGATCGCTCACTACGCCAGCTTCGCAACTCAGTCGCAAAAGCCCCTGGCGATTCACGCCATTGGCGATCGAGCGATCGACGAGGTGATCAAAGCCGCAACTCAGCACCAAAATTCAGGGATCAGCCCCATGATCCGTATCGAACATGCGCAGATGATTTCCCAGACAGCCGCTCTCCGCGCAAAAGCTCTTGGAATCCATCTTTGCATGCAGCCGAATTTTTCGTCCGATTCGGTCGACTACCAGGATCGCCTGACGAAGGAGTTAACGGAGCGGAACAATGCCTTCCGCATGCTGATCGACATCGCTGGCTATAGACCAGGAATCGACCTCTTCTTTGGATCCGACGGCATGCCGCACGGCGCCCACTCCGCTCTCCGCCAGTCGCTCTTTCCACCACTGGCCAGCCAAAAACTGTCGCTGGACGAATTTCAGCTCGGCTACTGTCTCCCCGACCTTACCCCTGGTTGGATCGATCTGACGATCGACTGGATGAGGCAAACCGTGGAAGTGACGCCGACGATCCGTCAGTAGACCCAATGACATCAATCGGGCTGAAAGGCTTGGCCGGGAAGCAGGAAAAAGGTCCCTCTGGGATTCTTCCGAGAGGCGATCGCTTCCCTTCTACGGGTTGAAATCACTCAGGGAATGTCGCCGGCCAGTTCACGCCGTTCGTCTGAAAAGCCACCCAATCCTGGCGGAAGGGCGTCGTGCGGGCACCGTGGTGTTGCTGTGGGTGGTTTCGCTGCGGGTGCACTTGCTCCACGAACCCACAGAATTTTTCTGATGGACTAAGATCAAGTCCAATGGGAGGGAGAATAGCCGGAGCGGGGGTCGAACCCGCACGGGCCTATTCGGCCCTCAGGATTTTAAGTCCTGTGCGTCTGCCTATTTCGCCATCCGGCCTCGGGAACTCGCGGTGCCTGGCTTGGTGGTGGCCGGGACTTCCGAAGCGTAGACAGTGTACCTGACAAACCCGAAAAGGGCGAACCAGTCGCCCCGCTTCCTGGGCAGGAAGGCTTTCCGAAGCCCCCGATCTCCCAAGTACAATCAAGGCTGTTTCGCGCCAGGCACCTTTTTTCCTTAGCCGTCGCTGTCCAGTTCCGAAGGCCGACTCTATGCCCAAATCCGACCACGCCCCTTGGCTGAAACAAGGGCTTCCTGGGCCCCGTGTCGTGGTTCTGGCTGCACCCAATCGGCCCAGGGTCGCTCAGGAGCTAAAACGACTCCTCCCGCTCCTGAAAAAAACCACCTCGTCACTAATCGTCGACAGCCATTTCAGCCACTCCTTTGACGGCAGTCCTTGCGATCTAGTGCTTGTCCTTGGCGGCGATGGTTCCATCCTCCAGTCGGCTCGGCAAATGGCCAGTCGCCAGCGCCCTGTCCTGGGGATCCATTGTGGCAAACTTGGGTTCCTGGCCGCCATCACTCCAAAGGAGTTTCAGGACCACTGGCCGGAGATTCTGAAAGGTCGCTACGCGATCGATTCCCATCTGATGCTCGCCTGCTCCGTCGACCAGAAAAAACAACCAAACCGCCCGCACCTGGGACTCAATGAGGTCGCGATTCTCGGCGGCCCACCCTATACGATTCTGGAGATTGATCTTTACGTCGATGGCGATTTGGCTACTACTTATCGCTGCGATGGGCTGATCCTCAGCACCCCCGTCGGCTCCACAGCCCACAACCTGTCGGCCGGCGGTCCCATCCTGCAGAAGAATTTGCAAGCATTCGTGATTTGCCCCATCAGTCCTCACACGCTGACGATGCGACCAGTCGTCGATTCGGCAGACCGTGTGTTCGAATTGGTGGTGCGCAATCCCAGCCCCAGCACCAGCGTGGTGGTCGATGGACGCGTCATCGCCAGTTGCCAGGAAGCGACTCGCATCCGCGTTCAGCGAGCCAGTCAGCCATTCACGATGGTCCGAGTGGGAGGGCAGAATGACTACGTTCGACTTCGGGACAAGTTGGGATGGAGCGGCAGTGCGAAGGGGATTCGGCCCAGCACGCGCCCAAGGACTCCGGAGGAACCTCCTATTCCTTGAGCCGACAAGATAACGATCCCGCAACCCACGATGCACGGAGGCATCCATGCGATTTCAGATCACCCTTGCTGTTTGGCTGTCCGCCCTCCTGGGAACCTCTCTGGCAGCATGGAGTCCTGCGATGGCTCAAGAGCCTGCAGGAGCGTCCGAGAAGCTTCTACTTCGCTACAAACTGCAGGAAGGAACGATCCTGGGTAGCCAGGTGACTCATCTGGCGAAAACCGACACGAAGATCGACAAGTCGGAGCAGTCCTCGCAGTCGCGCACCGTCAGTCAAAAGGTCTGGGAAGTCACCTCGGTCGACCCACAGGGCCACATGACTTTCGTCTATCGCATCGACCAGGTCGACATGTCTCAGCAGGTTGGGGATGCACCGGAGATTCACTACACTTCGACGCAGTCCGAACCTCCCCCGAGGATCTATGAGAAGGTAGCAGAAACGATCGGCAAACCAATCGCGACCGTGACGATCGATGCGCGGGGTCAGGTGGTCGACCGCGACAAGAAGTCGGCGGCCCCATCGCTGGGGATGGGGGATATCGCCGTGGTCTTTCCCGAGCAGCCCATTGGCGAAGGGGAGTCGTGGGACGTGCCTCGCGAAATCAAAATACGCACCGAAGATGGTGGGACCAAGACGATCAAAATCCGCGAACGCTACACACTCGAAAAAGCTCGCTCAGGAATCGCGACGATCGCGATCGAAAGTCAACCTCTGACTCCCATTCAGATGCCGCAGGAAGAAGCACAAATCGTCCAGCAGCTCAGCCGAGGCACGTTGAAGTTTGATATCGATGCCGGCCGCGTCGTCTCCAAGGAACTCTCCTGGGACGAATCGATCGTCGGCTTCAGCGGACCAGGCAGCCAAATGGAGTATTCCGCTCGACTGGAAGAAACCTGGAAGGATCCCGTTCGAACCGCCAAGAGCTCCGAGGGGTCAACGACCAAATAACCCCGCAACGTCGCTCAGGGCATCGGCACATCCACCACCAGGGGCTTGCTGTAGTGCTCGACTCCCTCAGCGATGGCGACAGCGATCAGGCGCACCGGTCCCGCTCCCACCTTCACCGGGGAGATATCGAAAACCGCCTCCGCCTGATCGCTTTCGGCGATCACTTCCCAGTCATGTCGCAACTGAACACGACTCCCCTCAGGCCCGGTCACTTGGCACTGAATGCGGCTTCCCGCCCCCCGGACTCCCTCGTCCAAACGGACCAGCTCCACCCTCTCCTGGGCGTCGCCCGTCCAGAAACCGATCGTTGTCGACCAGCGATTGGCCAACAGCGTCTCGTCGGCCACGATCAAGGAGAGTTCGTGATATCCGGCCGGCAGGGGTCGGTCAAAGTTCAACTTGAGCTTGTCCAGCGTAGGTGCTGTCTGCGCCAGGCGGCCATCCAGAAGAAGGTCGAATCGCGAGGGGATGAAGGACGCCTCGCGATCGGCCTTGACCACCCTCAGCTCAATCGTTCGGCTGACGGTATCGCCTTCCTCCAGTCCCGTCACCGCCATCTCAGGGATGCTTCCGAAAGGCCGACAGAGCGGATCTCCAACCACCAGCAGTTGGTAAGGTCCTGAGACCGAATTGGCATAGGCTTCCGCAGCTGTCAATCCAGCCGCGTAATGCGCGTGAATCATCGG
>JBJSWM010000775.1:0-1378 GCA_046085865.1 Pirellulaceae bacterium | reverse complement strand
ATCGCTCTTTGGAGCAGTCGATCGCTAGGTGGATAGGAGTCGAAGACGCGATTGTTCTGGTAGGTGGTCATGCGACGAACGAATCGGTGATCGGCCACATCGTGGGACCTGGCGATCTGATCCTCCATGATTCCCTTTCGCACAACAGCATTGTGCAAGGTGCAATTCTCAGTGGTGCCCGGCGTCGTCCTTTCCCCCACAATGACTGGCAAGCCCTGGAAGGCATGCTGGAACAACTGCGTCGCAAGCATCGACGCGTTCTGGTAATCGTCGAGGGTGTGTACAGCATGGACGGCGACTACCCAGACCTTCCGCGCTTTGTAGAAGTGGTGAAAAAGCACCATGCATGGCTGATGGTCGATGAGGCTCATTCGATTGGAACCATGGGTAAGACTGGTCGCGGGATCTCGGAGCACTTTGGTGTCGATCCCACCGACGTCGATATCTGGATGGGAACGCTCAGCAAGTCATTCGGAAGTTGCGGTGGTTACATTGCAGCGCGTCATGAACTGATCGAGTTGCTCAAGTACACCACACCTGGGTTTGTCTTCAGTGTGGGGCTAAGCCCGCCAAACGCCGCAGCGGCATTGGAAAGCCTTCGCGTGCTTCAGGATGAACCCCAGAGAGTGACGAAACTGCGGGAGAACGCTGCGTTGTTCCTAAATGAAGCGCGGCGAAGGGGTCTGAATACCGGTGCCAGTCAGGACACACCGGTCGTTCCAGTGATCACTGGCAATTCCTTGCTGGCCCTGAAGCTGTCTCGACGGATGTTTGAATCGGGAGTGAATGTACAGCCGATTCTCTACCCGGCGGTGGAAGAGTCGGCAGCAAGACTCCGTTTCTTCATCAACTGCACACACAACCAAGATCAGATCCGGTATGCGGTGCACAAGGCAGCCGATCATCTGCAGGATATCGCACCTGAACTCTTTGCGTGACCGCAGTGGCTACGTCTCATGGTCGCTCTCCAGCCGCTTGCGGTAGCAACCATCGCAAGATGGTGGATGGCCTGGACCAACGATTTGCGTAGATATCCACCGCGTGGCCGCGGTGGCTACGAGGAGCCGTTGGATTTATGCGGAATGTGAATCGTGCGGCGATGCTGCCCTCTTTCCTGACGGCCGGTTTGCGTCGACAATGAGTCGACTTGGATCGGCTATCCTTCTTCGCCTTCAGGAATCCGGCAGCAAACTGGTGCGTGGTGCGATCCGACGGAACATTGCAGATATCTCCTTCTTCTCGAGTTGACGTATGAGCGATTCGTCGAATCAGATTTCCGACTTGCTGGCGCGATTGATCCCCGGATATTCGGGATACAAAAATGCGCGTCAGCGACAACAGGACGATCAATTGACTCGCGATTACCTAGTTCGGCGTC
>JBJSWM010000774.1:0-9259 GCA_046085865.1 Pirellulaceae bacterium | reverse complement strand
TGGCCAAGGCCACTCTGGCTTTACCACTCAAGAATCCGACCGCTCCGCCATTCCCACAGAATCGTCACGCAGTGGCGACTGGCAACCGGTGCGGAGGTGATAGCAAGATCGCTTCCTGGAAATCATGAGACAATGATTTTGCCTCCATACTCCAAAGTGCTTGCAGGGATGATGATGAAGGACATCCAAAGCGTACTTGCCGGACGGACGCGACCTAGCCATGGGGAAACCGGATTGCATTGAATCTCGGCGATACCGGTGCCACCGCTTCCCATCCGTTTCTGTAGAACCCTCTCCAGCCATCGACCGGCTAGGAAGGGCCTGTCCGGCTGGCCTTGGCACGTCGAGCGGAAGATGCCGCGGGGAAAAAGGAACCTTCCCACTCCCCGAGCCCCTCACGGCGGGCAACATGGCGTTGGGTAGGCTAGGTTTCCCCGTCATCCGCCACCGTAGCAGAACACCTTTCTCCCATCGCAGCCGACCCCCCGCGGAAGAAGCTAGGAGGAAGTTTGGCAGTCTCGATGCGAAAAGCAACGAGATCTGATAAATTTCTCGCAGACGGACTCCGCTGTTTGTTGAGCCACTTCCGCTAGCGCAGTAAATTCCGAAACCCGCTCGACAAAGGTCGGTGGATCCACCCAAGTTCACCATCCTTCGCCAGTCAAATTTTTTTGCTGATCCCCTCTGAGGCGACCGACCCGTGCATCCTCTGGCCAGCCTTTTTGTTCTTCTCTTTTCCGCCTGGGTATTGCTGGTCCTTTTCGGCTTTTTCTTCGGCTGGGGAAAAATCGTTTGGCAGTGGAGATCCGGTCGGCTCGACTGGAAAAAACTCTCCGATGCCGAATTCGCCCCCTGGGGAATGATCGATCTGGTGGCAGCAATGGGCTTTCTGGTCCTGTCGCTGACGCTGGCCTCCCGCACCCTCCCCAAACCCAATCCCAACCGAGTCCCTGCACCGGTCCCCGAGCTGACTGGGGCTAGTGGAGCGGCCATGATCGCCATGCCCAAAAGTTTTGGATCGATCTCGACACCAGTGGCAAGTGTCACCAGCTACCAGGAAGCTGCTGCCACTCAGGACCCAGCCCCTTCGATGGCTCCTGGAAAGGTGGAGTCGAAGGAAGAGCCAGTCAAGGCGCTTCCTTCCTTGGAGACTTCGGCGTGGGTAGCCAGCGCCCAACTTCTGGCAACCTTCCTTGCTACTCTTTGGATCATGAGCCGACTGCGAGTGCCAGCGTCCGTGCTCGGCTGGTCGACCCGCCACCTGGCGACCGACTTCCGCATGGCGGTCCAGGCATTCATCCTGTTCGGCCCTCTGGTCTATGCATCTCTGGCGCTGCTGAATTACCTTTACACCACCCAGTACAGCCACCCACTGCTGGAAATGGTCGATCAGAAGTTCAGCGGTCTGCTGCTGGCTGCCTGGATGGCGGTGATCGTCGCGCCGGTGACGGAAGAGTTTGCATTCCGAGTTTTGCTGCAGGGGTTCCTGGAATCGATCGCGGCCGGCCCCTTCTCATGGAAACAGTTCTGGTATGGCCGAGGCAGTTACCACCACCCTGGAGATCCGGTGACGGCTGCCCAGCCGGCTTTTCAAGCTCTACCGATTGCGGCGATGGAGCCATCGGAAGACAACGCACCGGGGAATCCGATGGCCTCGCCTGCAACTCCGATCGATTCGGTTCGTCTGACGCGCCAGCCCTGGTGGCCGATTCTGGTTAGCGGAACACTTTTCGGACTGATGCACTACAGCTATGGGCTCAGCTGGTTTCCTCTGATCCTGCTCGGTTTCGTCCTTGGCTTTCTCTACCGCGCGACCCACCGAATCTGGCCTAGCCTCTTCTTCCACGTCATCTTCAACTCAATGGCCATCTGCTCGATGGCACTGCAAATCCTGCAGGAACAGCTCCCCAAGCCGTAGCCGGACCTCTTTCGCCCTCGTAGACATGGAAAAGTCCTAGCCAATCACCCCACACGAAGCTCACTGGTCGCCCAATAAAGACGAACCCAAACTGCCCAATCCACGCAGTACCGATCCCTCTTCTAGCGATCCTCCGGCATGGGCTCCCCGCATCAGGCGACCTGCCAAGCGCGAGAAAGGGAGACTCTGCAACCAGACGGGTCCCGGCCCGGTCAGTGTCGCCAGGAAAAGTCCTTCGCCACCAAATAGCGCGTTCTTGATCTTTCCCGCGTACTGGATGTCGTACTGCACGGTGGGCCCAAGAGCCATCAGGCATCCGGTATCCAGTCGCAGCCGCTCCCCTGCGGCTAGTGTTCGATGCATCATCGTGCCACTGGCATGAACCAGCGCAATACCGTCTCCTTTCAGCCGCTGCAGGATGAATCCCTCCCCACCGAAGATCGCCGTACCAATCTTCTTCTGAAACGCAACCGTCAGCTCGATCCCCTTCGCTCCACAGAGGAATGCATCTCTCTGGCAAATGATCTCGCCCCCCATTTCATCCAGGTGCATCGGGACGATTTTGCCTGAATAAGGTGCACCAAAGGCGACCACTTCCCGTCCAGCCGATCGGCTGTTGGTGAAGGTGGTCATGAACAGCGATTCGCCGGTCATTACCCGCTGGCCCGCCGACATCACCTTGTCCCAGAAACCAGCTCCCGTGCGAGATGGATCGCCGAAGACCGTCTGCATTTCGATCCCATCGGTCATGTACATCATTGCCCCCGCCTCGGCGACTACCGTTTCGCCCGGATCCAGCGTGATTTCGACGAACTGGGTATCGTCACCACGGATGACATAGTCGATCTCGTCGGCGATACGACCACCTCGCGACTTGGTCGAACGGGCACCTGCCCCCTTCCTGCCGTCCCCCTCCAATTCCTCCTTCCGAGGATGACTCCACGGGTTCGTCCCCGCCGGCGGCGGTTCTTCCCCTGGAATGGGCCGATCCAGGACCGGCTCCGCAGCAAACCTCATACCGCACTGCTGGCATCGCACCTGTCGCCCTCGATGCTGGGGCGCCACACGATACGGTTTCAAACAGGAAGGGCATTGAATATCTAGCATCAGAAAAGCTCCTTGCAAAAATAGTTTCGCGTGTCGTCACGGCATACGAAGGGGATCCAAGGGGTCGTCAAAAGGCAGGATCGAATCCCGATTCCAAACCTCTTTCGAGAGGACCGTTCCCCCACCCTTTCAGTCGATTCGTACGCCAAGTCGAATCTTGGTGAAACAGCGCCCGCAGTTCCCAGTAAGCCAGATTCCCGTGCTTGGCCAAGTCAGTCGAATTCCTTCATATCGATAACGCGCATCTGCTTCCAGGCTCCCAGCCGATAGCGGATTCCAAAGACGATGGCCATGATCGCCACCCAGGCGGTGATCACACCCCACCACCAGTTCAGCCCTCCCCCAAGCCTTTGCCCCAGGACTTCCCCCCCGATCACAACCACGGCGCCGATCAAAAGACTCGCCACAAAGACGAACCGAGTATCGCCCGCACCCTTGAGCGCGGAGATTAGTAGGATCTGAACGGCATCCAGCATGCAGTAAGCGGCAATGAACCGAAGCAACGGCAGCAACAGCGGTCGCATTTTTTCAAAACGCTCGGGATCGGTCCCCAGTCCATAAAGCGTCAGAACTTCATTGGGGAACAGTCCATAGGCGACGGCAAAAATCGTTGTGTAGCCGACGGCGATCATCATGCCGGAGCGCACGGTCCGCTGAGCCAACTCCACCTGTCCGGCGCTCAGTCGCTGCCCCACCAGAACGGCGACCGCCATCCCCAGTCCATTGATCGGCACGAACGCCAAAAGGTTCACCCCCAGGGCCAGCGTCGTCGCCGCCATGCTTTGTGCCCCTAGTCTGCCCACCAGCAACAGGATCAGCGAGAACGACACCGATTCGGCCAGAACGTGAAGCCCCGCGGGAGATCCAAAGCGCACCAGACGGGTCATCAACGGCCATTCGATCGCCCCCCGCGGGCGGTCTGCCTCCGTTGACTCATCCTGTTGCTGTGGCATTTCCTTCCATGCTTCCCGCATCAGCCACGCCAGCAGCAAGGCTTTGACGATCATCGCCACCGACGTCGCCATCGCAGCTCCGGGCACCCCCATCGCCGGGATGCTCCCCCACCCAAAAATGAGAAGGAAATCGAGCAGGATGTTCACGATGGTGGCAATCAGATCGCACCCTAAGAGCACGCGTGTCTTCCCGATTCCGGCAAACCACCCCGTCAGCGCTGCGCTGAAGAACATCGCCACTGCCGCCGGACACAACCATCGAAAGTAGGTCGTCTCTTCACGGCGCAACACCTCCTCATGACCAGACCACTCAAAAATCGCTCCGATCCCCAGCCCGACCGGAATCAACAGCGGCAGCAGAAAAAGAGCCAGCCACAACCCCTGCACGACGCTGCGCCGCGCTCGCTCCAGCCTCCCCACTCCCATGTACTGAGCGACGAAGGTACTGGTGTAACCGATCAGTCCCATCGGGACGCAGGTGATTGTCCAGAACAAAGATCCGGCCGACATCGCCGCCGATGCCGCTTCGTCCGACTTCCAGTACAGCAGCATCCGGTCGGTAAACAGAGTGATCGAATAGAGTCCGGTGGAAAGCATCAGCGGCCAGGCAAGCGTCATCACTTCCCTGGCTCCCCCCGCCCCAAACCATCCGAACGAACCATCCACAGCCTCCCCTCGGCCCTCGTTCTGGCTACCCTGGGCTTCAGGTCGATGTGAATGCATGACGACTCCAAAAATCTCTCGCTTCCCAACCCTGAAAATCACGCGACCAATGGCTCGCACAGTCTCTCGATTGGGCAGCGAGTCCCAATAAGCGACGCTCATTCTATCCGTCGACACCAATCCCTGGGCACCCCAGGTACGATTGCAACCGCTGCAGCAGAATTCGAATTGCCGCTACACTGGCGTGAACCGGGCCGGCGATCGACGATCCGTCACGATTGCCCACGAGCCCACAGGCAAGGAACTCCTCCGATCCATAAGGTTTTCGACTGATGACGCGACCTTGCGCGGTGATCTGCTACCCTGTCGAAGAGCGGCATTTGCGATGGATGGCCGATGCCATGCCCCAAGCGCACTGGATCAACGCCGGCCAGGAAGGGATCGCCCAGGCGATCCATCAGGCCGACTACTTCATCGGCCACGCCAAAGTGCCTGTCGACTGGGATCGCGTGGTGGCGCAGGGGCGGCTGCGTTGGATTCAGTCTTCTGCCGCCGGGCTGGACCATTGCCTAGTGCCCAGCGTCATCGACTCTCCGATCACCGTCTGCAGTGCATCGGGACTTTTTGCCGACCAGGTGGCCGAACAAACGATGGCACTTCTTCTGGGCCTCCTGCGAGGACTCCCTATCTTCTTTCGACAAACGCAACAGCGATCCTACGTCCGTCGACCTACCGATGACCTCCATGGCAAGCGGATCGGCATCGTCGGACTGGGTGGCAATGGCCGCCGTCTGGTGGAAGTCCTGCAACCCTACCGAGTCGCTATCCGCGCGATCGACTACTATCCGGAATTGAGACCCGAGGGAGTGGAGTCGCTGGAAGGGCCAGACCAACTCCAGCAAGTGGCTCAGTGGTGCCAGATCCTGATCCTCACCCTGCCGCTCAACGCGCAAACCCATCACTCGATCGATCGTCAAGTCTTCGATGCCATGCCCAAAGGCAGCTACCTGATCAATGTGGCTCGCGGCGCCTGCGTCAAGGAAGTCGACTTGATCGAGTCGCTGCAGTCGGGCCACCTGGCAGGCGCCGGATTGGATGTGGCGGAAGAGGAACCGCTGCCCCCATCCAGCCCTCTTTGGACGCTACCCAACGTGATCCTAACGCCTCACGTCGGCGCCCAGGCAGCTCGGCGAGTCGATGACACAACTCGCCTGATCTGCGAAAACCTCCGGCGCTACCGCGATGGCAAGCCACTGCTCAACGAGGTCGACAAACGGCTTGGATTCCCCCATCCATCGCGGCTGGCTCAATTGCATCCTTACCCGCGCGACTGACTGGCTGTCCCTACATGAGTGCCTGAGGATTTCCGATCATGGTATCTCCCGCCATCTACGCCATCGCAACACTGGATACCAAGGGAGAGGAACTCTCCTTCGTCCGGGACAAACTGGCTGCCTGGGGCCTAGCAGTCCGATGCGTCGACATCAGCACCCAGATCGACGCCTCTCCTTGGCGCGCATCTCTGGCAGCCGTCGCGCCGCCAGCGGATGGCCCCTTGAACCAAATGGATCGCGGCCAAGCCGTCGTCGCCATGGCCCAACGGCTCACCCAGTTCCTTTCGCGGGAAGCCAGTGAGGGCCGCGTCGCTGGTGTGCTGGGACTGGGTGGCAGTGGCGGGACGGCGATGATCAGCCAGGCGATGCGTCAACTACCCATCGGCCTACCCAAGGTGCTGGTTTCGACCGTCGCCAGCGGCCAGACGGCTCCCTACATCGAAGGTACCGACCTAGTGCTGTTCCCTTCGGTGGTCGATATCGCCGGCCTCAACGCCGTTTCCAGAACGATTCTCGGGAATGCCGCCAACGCACTGGCCGGTATGGTGCAGCGGCATCAGATCGATCGCGGCGACCAACTGGCCTGTGGCATGACGATGTTCGGTGTCACCACCCCCTGCGTCACCGCCGTGCGGCAGCATCTGGAAGCCCACCACTGGCAACCGATGACCTTCCACGCCACCGGCACCGGCGGGCGCGCGATGGAACTGCTGGTCGCCAGCGGCATGCTTCAAGGGATCCTCGACATCACCACCACCGAAGTGGCCGATGAGCTGGTGGGCGGAATCTTTCCCGCCGGCCCCAGCCGATTCCTGGGACCGATCTCCCGCTCCATCCCGCTGGTCTACAGTTTGGGTGCGGTCGACATGGTCAACTTCGGCGCCCTCGATACGGTCCCGGAAAAGTTTCGAAACCGACTGCTCTATCAACACAACCCGCAGATCACTCTGATGCGCACCACGGTCGACGAGAATGTCGCGATCGCCAAGTGGATGGCCGATCGATGGCGGCAGGCCAAAGGTCCCTGGTGCCTGCTGATTCCCGAAGGTGGCGTCTCGGCCCTGGACGCTCCTGGCAAACCATTCGAAGATCCCAACGCAAACGCTGCGCTCTTTGAGACGCTGGAGACGCTTCTACCAAGCAGCGAACTCCATCGGGTGGAACGAGTCCCCTGCCACATCAATGATCCGATCTTCGCGCAAAGAATTGCCGACCGTTTTCTTGAACTGGCAGCGATCGGTTCATGATCGACTGCATTCCAAGCTTTGTTGGTTCCCCGAAGGAGTAGATGCGATGCCCGAGTCCCGTTCGACCATTCTCAAGCGACTGCGCGACAAGGTGGCTCAGGGCCAACCGATCATCGGAGGTGGTGCCGGGACGGGGATCAGTGCCAAGTGTGAGGAAGCAGGTGGGATCGATCTGATCGTCATCTACAATTCAGGACGCTACCGCATGGCGGGGCGTGGTTCACTGGCTGGACTGATGCCCTACGGGAACGCCAATCAGATCGTCGTCGAAATGGCGCACGAGGTGCTGACGGCGGTCCGCAAGACACCCGTTCTGGCTGGGGTATGCGGCACCGACCCCTTCATGATTCGGGATCATTTTCTAAAGCAGATTCGCGACCTGGGCTTTGCCGGCATCCAGAATTTCCCCACCGTTGGATTGATCGATGGAACGTTTCGCGCCAACCTCGAAGAAACCGGAATGGGGTTTGCCGCCGAAATCGAATTGATCGATGCCGCTCACCGACTGGACCTTCTGACCACCCCCTACGCGTTCGATCCGGTACAGGCTAGGCAACTGACGGAAGCGGGGGCGGACATCATCGTGGCCCACATGGGACTGACCACCAGCGGCACCATCGGCGCAGCAACGGCACTGACGCTTGAGCAGTGTGTCCCTCGATTGGCCGAAATCGCAGAGGCCGCTCGCAGCGCCCGACCCGATGTCCTGGTCCTTTGCCACGGCGGTCCGATCGCAATGCCGGAGGATGCAAAGTGGATCCTGAAAGAACTTCCGGAGCTGGACGGGTTCTATGGCGCCAGTTCCATGGAGCGGCTGCCGACTGAGACGGCGATCCGCCGCCAGGTGGAGGAGTTTGTGCAGCTGCGACGCTAAGCGAATGGGCCAATGAGGGCAGGGGGCAAGGAGTTGGGTTTTGCAGCGGGACACCGCCAGCGACTATGATGATCGAGATTGGCAGGCGATCGGCCTGCAAGCAGCTCCTTTCTGCAAATCTTTCGGAGACTCTTCTTATGCATCGATCGATTTGGCTGGGATTCGGTTTGGCGGCAGTCGCTTCGCTGGGCTGCTCCCAGCAGGTAGGATCCAGTGGTGGAGCGAACAGCGGAACAGCCTCGGCCCCAGCAGCGACGGAGCCCGAGCCACCACCGCCACCGGTCGACCCCGAAGCGATCGTCAACCACAGCCCCGTCGTCATCCCGGGGCTCAAGAGCCGCAAGGACGATTGGACGAAGGTGGAGAAACTGCTGTTGGCTCACCCTGGCGTCAAACGCGTCTCCCTGTCGGCACAAAAGGACGAAGAGAAGATCGATGACCCGGTGGTCTATGTCGGGTACTCGAAAGCCTTCGAGTCAGCCAAGTTGATGGAAGCACTAAAAGAAGCCGGCTACCCCGACTCCACCCTCCGCAACTTCTAAAAAAGATATCAGGACTCTTTTGCCTCCCACGTGGCACGGGCTTCTAGCCCGTGCTTCAGTGCCCTTCCTAGCCCGTGCTACAGTGCACGAACCCTTCCTTCTCGTGTGTCCATTCAGAAGTCTGCTCCAACCACGCCTCGATTTTCAAATAGGAATCCATTCCTCCACTTTTTGTCCTTGCCTACAAACCTTTCAGTTCCTTCTGCCTTGGAAAGAGGCTAAGGCATGAGCAAGAAGATCATCATCATTGCCGGTCCTAACGGAGCGGGTAAGACAACGTTTGCTCAGACTTTTCTTCCAAACGAGGCACAGTGTCCTCGGTTTATCAATGCCGATCTCATCGCGGCGGGATTGTCACCATTTGCGCCAGAGGCTGCAGCCATCCGTGCTGGGCGATTGATGCTGGCCTTCGCAACTTTGAGACGATCTATCGTGACATTGCCGATGAATGGGCTGTCTATGACAACTCAGGCCCAGTTCCGGAATTGATCCAATGGGGAGAGCGGAAATGATTGCCCAAGATATTGCCAATGCAAAAAGCGCTGAACTTCGAGCTTCTGACGCGGCGATGCAACGCGCCGCGGCTTTGGCGAGAAGTATCGCTATCCGTACCAACACGGG
>JBJSWM010000773.1:0-1326 GCA_046085865.1 Pirellulaceae bacterium | reverse complement strand
GATCGTGGCTAACGAAGCCTCTCATGTCGGCGCTACCGGTCGCTCGGCGCAGGCAAGTCATAGTTGCGTCCTGGCCGCGGTGCGGAAGTTGCAGGAGATTTCGCACTCGGGTCGAATCGCTCTGGACACTCTGGGTTTGGTGCTGCAAGAGTATCAACGGGCTCGGATGTCGTATGGCGGCCAACCGGGGGTCGGCGACGCATTCTTCAAGTGGGTGCATGAGAATCAAGCGAACCCCAAGTTTTGTGATCTTGTTGAGATTCACGCAACCAGCGGATCCAACGATGATTTCGAAGAGGTTCCCACTGACGTCGATTTACGCCGTTTCGATCGCTCGGATCGAAAGTTTGTGGCCATTGTCATTGGATTCCGGCCCAAAATCGCAGTGGTACTCAATGCCGTGGATTCTGACTGGTGGAACTCTCGCGACGCCTTACGTCGCAACGGGATCGAAGTCGAATTTGTCTGTCCGAATCACTTTCAAGAAAACTGACCTCCCATGGCAATTTCCAACCGAAAGCGAGTGGATATCGAGTTGGAGTTGGGCGTACCATTTCCGGGAGTGATCGTCTCGCAGGACCAATGGACGCAACCCGCTTTGCATCGATTGCCCGACGGACCGATCGATTGGGTGACGCTTTTTGGACGCGACGCACCGCGCATCCTCGATCTAGGATGTGGCAACGGGCGCTTTTTGATCGCATCGGCTCTCAGGCATCCGGAATGGGACCATGTCGGAATCGATGTGCTCCCAGTGGTTCTTCGATATGCCACACGACGCGCTCGGCAGCGAGGTCTCGTCAATCTGAAACTGGCAGCGTGCGACGGCATTGGATTCCTCACCCGCCATTGCCGCGATCACGACTTCCAGGAAATTCATCTCTATCATCCCCAGCCATTTCTGGGCACTGGAGCCCAGGCGCGGCGACTAGTCGATCGGAACTGGATGGAACAGGTGCTGCGAGTCCTCGCACCGGACGGCAAACTTTTCGTGCAGACCGATAACGCCGCCTACTGGAATTATTTGATGCAAGTGCTCCCGATGGTCATGGACGTCCAGCAGGTTCTTCAGCCATGGGATGAAGATCCCCAAGGGAGAACACGCCGGGAAATCATCGCGACCCAAAAGGGGCTGACGATCTATCGAGCCTTCGCGAGCCCCATGGCAGGCTTCAGTCCCGAAGCCCTGAAGGAACGACTCCTTCAAATCCCTGCACCCGTTTTTGATGCCCGCCATGACAAAAACCCGAAAGGTTGGACACGCAAAGGCGGATCGCACCGCAATCGCCGGCGCGGCGATCGTCGATCGTAAACCAAGCCTCAACG
>JBJSWM010000772.1:0-1316 GCA_046085865.1 Pirellulaceae bacterium | reverse complement strand
TATTGATCTTTGGCATCAATATTTCCTCCACGTTAGTTGTTCGGATTGCGTGGCACATCTGTCGGATAGCCTGTAACGATTGTCTTGCCGTCAGCCTCAAGGATTACCTCGACGAAATGCGGAAAGCTGTACCCTTCGATCCTGGAGTATCAAAAAGGTACCTGACACCTTTTTTGCTTTAGGGTGGGATGTCACAGACACGGCAAAGTTCGCCCGCCTCCTTGGCCAATCGGCCTGGAAGCAGGCGCCAGTCGATTTGCCGCGCCCACTGAGCGGCCTGGGGGAGGTTGCCTTGCTGAAAGGCAGATTGGGCCGCTCGGAAGAGTGTCACCGATACCAAGACCGGTTGCTCCAACTGGCGATAATGGTAGATCAAAGAGTCCCAATGGGGCGGTGTTTCGCGCGATACAACAGCGGCCAACCGATGGTGCCTCTTTTTCATCAGCTCCGGATCCGTGCTTTCAATCACCACCACGCGCAGGGCTTCGCTGGCAATTCGGATCCCACCCATCGAAAAATCCTCGGACCACTCCAGCCAGTTTGCTGCCAAGCCATCCAGGATGCGAGCCAGATGCTCGGGGGGAAAACGAGTCGCCATCTGCAATTGCTGGAATTCCAACGGCGACCAGGAAGCGGCAAGATACTGAAGGGCATGGCGATAGTCGGATGCTAGCGACCGGTACTGGCATTGACCGAATGTCGAACCATTCAAACGATCGAAAGACTGATTCCATTGATCGGCCGTCCAGTCGCGCCGAGGTGCCTCCCACTGGACCAACTGCTCCGCCCGCCCTGGGTACCCTTCGGCCAATCGCGACACCGCATCGCTCCAAAGCTCGGTATCCGGACGGTGCCCCTGAAATCGTGTCAGCCACTGCTGGATCCAAGCGCGGATCCATTGCGGTGCCACCGGCTGCATCGCCAACCGCAACAGCCGCTGGGCCGGAAGCGGCTGCATCCCATGCCTGAGGGCATTCCAGAGGGAGTCGAGATAGGAGCAACGGTCACGGCAGGCAAGCAACATCCCCCCGCTACCCATGCCTCGCTGTGCCCCAAAGGATTCCAGCGCATAGCGACTGATGGGATCGATCCACTCCATCTGATCGATCGCAATCACCAGGGCTCGCGATTCCGTCAATTGCCTCCATGCAGCAGCAAGAGTCTGTCCCAGTCTAGCACCATGCTTCTGCTCCTCAGTGGCATTCGGATCTAGATTGGGATCACTGGAGTCGATGGCAACAGACGCCGAGTCGGCCTCCAGCGGCAGACCGATTTGCGCGCAGCGCTGCCGCCACTGGTGCAGGAGCGCCCCAGGG
>JBJSWM010000771.1:0-2844 GCA_046085865.1 Pirellulaceae bacterium | reverse complement strand
ATGAACTGGATCCTGCAGCGATTCGAGGCCGACACGACGGCGAACCTAGCGCAGGTCACCCCTCAGGCTGGCGTCCTTCCCAAGCTCTAATTAGGAAAACGGCCTCAGCACGCCGCATCGATGTAGCGGTCGCCAAGCCGGCGCCGCTTGCGCCCGCAGCGCGTCCGAATCAGGAACTCGTTACGGCGCTCCGATTCCCGATCCACCAAGAGGGCGATGCCTCAGGGTGTTGCCGGTTCGGAGGGAGCTTCGTACTGGTCATCCAAAAGCTTTTCAAAATCGCGTGGTAGACGCATGCCTTCGTCGGCCGCTTTGGCTTTCTGCAGGTAGTCGCGTGCCAACTTCTTGCTGAGCGCGTTGGCGGTCGCCGACAGACCACAATAAACGCCACGGCATCCAAGATCGATCGCGTTCGATTGATCCAATTGCAAATCGGCCAGCCCCATGGCGATTCCAACAGGCATCGCCGACCAGGGATGACTTTCATTTTTGCCAGCCACCCGAACAACCAGTCGTTCTGCTGTGGCTTCCACAAAAGCGACTGGATTCCCCAGCACTTCGAAGGAACTCCCTGCGGACATTCCCATTCCCGCCTTGCGCATCGCTTCGTCGAATCGCTTGCTCATTTTGATCGCCATGTCCAGCCTGGCGACCTGGTCGCTTTCGGGAGGAGCCATCGCGAGTTGCCTGGCCGTCTCCAAGTGAGTCTCGGCCTTTGGAAAATCTTGATTCTTGATCGCCTGAAGGACCTGCCGCATCGCATCGGCATAAAGCAACCGATCCGTCGCGTTCATCGGGATCGGTGCCGGTTCGACGGCAGGCGTCTCGGACGCCATGGCCCGCTCCGCTGGTTGGGCGGCCGGTGGCGGAGTCGTCGTGTTGCTGTCCGCTTCGCCTTTTGCACCCTCTTCTACCATGTCGTTCGAATTGGCCTGCGCCATTTTCTGCTCGAGCCCTTCGGCGTTGGCCATGCCGGAATCGAGACGAAATTTATCGCCGCTCTGCGCCAACTTGGGCATCGCGGGGGCCGAGTTGCGAGGAGCCATCGGTGCTGGCACCAAAGGATTCTGAACTGGCGTCGATGGGCTAGCCGTCGGGGAGGGTTGTTCGCCTAAACGGGCCTGTGCCACCTCAGCCTCTTGGCGTTTCTGCGTCGATCGATAGTAGAACCACGCCGCTCCCGACATCGCTGCCACCGAAGCCGATGCCAGGAGAACCCATTGCAATCGCTGCGCCTCTTTTCGTGCACGAGGCATCGGGCTAGAGCGAGGAGTTGCGTTCGTCTTGCCGCCGACTGCAGTCAGCCGCCGCGCCGCCTGACCAGTTGTGGAGCTGCTATCCGCGCTGGTCCGTCGCGGTTCAATCGCCGCAGAGGCTCTGGGGAGCGCTTGGCCCTGCCCCAGCACGGCAGTCCAGGTCGACAGCCTCTGTTCGTCCGTCTCCATCCAGTCCGGCCAATCAGTTTCCTCCTGAAGCAATGCCGCTGCATCAAAGGGGGCTCGGGGATCCCCCTGTGGAAACCACCGCGACTCCTCTGCCCCCACCGGTAATTCGATCGCCGCTTCTACTAGCTTGCGGTTGTACAGTTCTCGTTTGCCCGGATCGAGGAGGGTCGCTTTGGCCTGCTGAACCAGCCTCGCCGCGACCTCCCAGGGACCGGGATCGGAGACTTTGTCGTACTGCTTGAGCAGTTCAATGGCCTTCTGCAGCGCGCTTCGCACCTGCACTTCATCGGCATCTCGAGAAATCCCAAGCAGATCGTAAAAACTGGAATGCTGGGGATCCAGCCTGCGTCCCAGTACCTTCAGCACGCTCTCCTGCAATCCGCTCATCCCTCGCCTCCCGCAAATCGCTACCCAGCAAGACCTAGACTGCAATCAGAAAGAGCCCTGTGGGCAAGTTCCCGCCCACCGATCTCCCCAGATCGTATCTTTCATGCTAAACCATCCACCTGGCCTGAGACGTCTCGGGCGCTGGAAGAGTTCAGGAAAATCCCGATCACGGCGACGCAGCATGAGGATGGACGCGCGATGCGAGACCAGAAATTGATCGCACTTTTGGAGCACCCTTCCAGCAAGGTTCGCATGCCTGCTCTTGAATTGCTCGCCTCCAGCTATTGTACCGCTCCCAGCATACTTCAAGCGATTTTTGCTGGATGGGACCGATTCGGGGTCGCGGACGCCTATCCCCAATTTGCACAACTGAACCATCTTCCCATGCACGTCGGCTTGGCCGACGAGGTGATTGATCGAGCTACCAGGATGGCCGAAGGGAAGAAACTGGTCGACCCGGAATGCCGCGCCGCTGGGAAGCTCGCTGAAGCGTTCTCCCTGTTGCCTGGCGATCAGCTTCACGACTATTTGACTCCTCTTGAAGAGCTAAAGACACGGTCGAAAATCTTCTTTCGAATCGATTCCCAGTCGCTTCGTCAGAGGATCGCCATGTACGAGGCTTCCGATGAAGAGATCTTGTCGATCCTTCAGTCGGCGGAAGAGAGCGAGGAATGGAACTTGGCCGAGTCGCTGCAGAGCGTCCAGTACGCACTGGAGGTGCTGCACTATCGCCATGGGGGGCATCCGTTGCTGACGGGGTGGTTGAGCCTGAATGCGGAAGATGAGCCTCATCGATTCGGCAAGATGGCCATCCAACTGGCATCGCGGCAAGCCCTGTTGGGCCACGAAACTGCGATCGCTCAGTGGCTGGGGGTCGCCGATGCCACCGATGCCGCATGCGCCTGCATCGGACTGGCTCGATGCAGAAGCCAACAGGCGGTGGACTGCCTGATCGACGCCTTTCCCCTGCAATCGGAGGCTGGGCAACTTCGGATCGCCGACATCCTCAGCC
>JBJSWM010000770.1:0-1780 GCA_046085865.1 Pirellulaceae bacterium | reverse complement strand
CCGAAGCAGGCTCCAGCGTCGATGGTTCTATGGAGAGTCCCTCCGACTTCTTGGTTGATTCGGCGGTGCTACGCGGGAACCGTGGTTACGAAGAATGTTTGAAGGGGGTCTCCCAGTCCGAACGGATACCGACCCTGGTACGGCTCATCGAGTCCGATTTGGCCAGCTACTTTCGACCGAACCGCCCCAAAGTTTCGATCTCTGAAGATGACCAGAGAGTCGAACCGCGTTTGGACCTGCTACTGCTTAGGTATCCGGAGTTGCAGCAGGACTCGCAGGTCCTTCTAGGGCTGGCCGTCAGCGAGTACACGATTCGCCTGCATTCGGGCAATCCACTCGACTTGGCGCATTACGAGCGATCGTTTCCTAGTCTGGCAAATCGCCTGATCCCGATGCTCCATCGCATCAGCGAATTCAATATCCATCGCTTGATGAAAGAATCCCCGATCGCACGCGTCGATACCGGAAAGAAAACGGAGTGCGAGTTGGATGAGCAGCCGGAAGAGCTGTGGAGGCTTCCGAAACAGCTGGGGGTCTATCACTTGGTTAGCCTTCATGGGGCCGGTGGGATGGGGTCGGTCTATCGCGCGATCGACCTGAGAACTGGAGCGCTGGTGGCGGTCAAGGTGACGCGGCGCCAGGACGCTTGGAGCAGCTATCGGTTCTTTCAGGAGTTTCAGACGCTTTCGTCCTTGGAGCATCCGAATCTTGTGCGGTTGCACGAGGCGTTTTCGGTGGGAAGTTATCGTTGCTTTTCGATGGATCTGGTGCGAGGCCAGACGCTGTCGCGTTGGTGGATGCGAGTGAGGAAATTGCCTCAAAGATTCGATCTTCTCCGAAGCGTTCTCCAGCAGCTGGCGGGAAGCATCCATTACCTGCATCAGCATGACGTATTGCATGGCGACATCAAGCCAGCCAACATCCTGGTTTCACGAGGCGGGCGTCCGACGCTGCTGGACTTCGGTCTTGCCAGCTTTTTGTCCGACCGGTCTCTGGAAGGGGTGGTCGCTTTCAGCAAGACCGCAGCGGGGACGGTTGGAACTACAGCACCTGAAGTGCTCGCAGGTCAAACTGGCACCAAGGGTAGTGATTGGTTCAGCTTCGCAGCGATGACATTGGAGTTGTTGCAGTCCGATCATTCTGGTGAGACTTCCGAGGCGGTTTTGGGAGAGCGGGAAGGGGGGGAGATATCGGCGTGGTATTCGACCCTGTTGGATTTGTGCCAGCAAACGGTGAAGGCTGCCCCCATCGATCGGCCAGACGCCCAAGCGTTTTTGAAGTGTCTTCACTCGGGCTCTTTCAGACCATTTCCCATCGCCAATCCTGTTCCTTCACCACCCCAGGTTTGGTTGCCAAGATCTACCGACGCCATCGAGCAGGGATGGTGGGAGCGGATAAGGGAAGATCGAACCGAAGGTGGATGGGTTCTTGCCGCTCAGGGGCCGCAGGGCTCAGGGAAAAGTTTCTGGGGCAAGCGATGGCAGGAGCGTCTTACGGCGGAAGGTTTTCAGGTGGTGGCTCTTCGCTGCAATCGACGCGATCATACCCCTGGGGCGCTCCTGCACCAGTGGCGGCAGCGCTGCGCGCAAATCGGGCTGCCGCTGGAGGCCGACTCAGAGTCTGTTGCCATCGACTCCAATGATCCCAATCTAGATCCGAATGCCACTGAAGAGCAGAAGCATGGTGCTAGACTGGGGCAGACTCTTGCTGCTGCATGGAGGCTGTTGACGGAATCGCGAGCCCTGGTGATAGCGATCGATCAGATGGAGTGGATCGATCC
>JBJSWM010000769.1:0-1578 GCA_046085865.1 Pirellulaceae bacterium | reverse complement strand
GAAGGCACATGCCTAAAATTTTCGAAACTCCGGGTAGTGGTTGTGGCTTCCTTAAATCACCTAATGTCAGTTTGGAATTCTCAACGGTTGGTAGACAGTGAGTCACCTTGTTTCATGATTTGTGGCAGGAAACTGACTCATGAAGCGATGACGCATTTTCCACCATACCCGCGAACAAGTCGTCGAATTCGTACAGCACTGGACCGAACGCACTGACCTGCCTGCCAAAAGGTTGCTCCACTGGCTGGGGCTTTCCACCAGCAAGTACCATCAGTGGAAAGATCGCTATGGGAAGTCCAACGAACACAATGGTAAGGTCCCTCGCGACTGGTGCCTGGAGGATTGGAAGAAGCAGGCGATTCTCGATTACCATGAACGCCATCCACTGGAAGGTTACCGAAGTCTGGCCTTCATGATGCTCCATGAGGACATCGTGGCGGCAAGTCCATCGAGTGTTTACCCGGTGCTCAAGTCAGCCGGACGGCTCGATCGAAAATAGAAAAACCCTTGAAAAAGGGACCGGCTTCGACCAACCGCTTCCGTCACATGAGCATTGGCTCATCGATGTGGCTCACATCAACATTGGGGGAACGTTTTACTTTCTGTGCTCGGTTCCGGATGGCTTCAAGTCGCTACCTTGTGCACAGGGAGTTGAGAGAAACGATGAAAGCATGGGAGGTGGAAACGATCGTGCAGCGCGGGCTGGAGAAGACTCCTGGCGTGACACCTCGGATCATCAGCGACAATTTCTCCCAATTCATCGTGAGGGACTTCCAATCTTTCGTGCGGATTCAGGGGCTGACTCACGTCCGCAACAGTCCCTATTATCCGCAAAGCAATGGGAAGCTGGAACGATGGCACGCCAGCTTGAAGCAGGAGTGCTTTCGGCCTAAATGCCCTTCGACCATCGAGGAGGCGGTCAGGCAGGTTGAGAGCTATGTCTATCATGACAACCACTTGCGTCTGCTTTCGGCGATCGAGTACCTCACGCCGGCTGACAAGCTGAACGGAAGGGGAGCGACGATCCTTGAACAGCGTGATCAGAAATTGGAGTAGGCACGATTACGACGGCAGAGGAATCGTGCTGCAGCGAAGGTGGTTGCCTAGATCCAGCAGGTGAATTACAACCGACGAGTCCTGAGCGGAGGATGGGGCAACGCTGAGGAGCGACCCGAGCGACGAACTCAGGTGCCAAGACCGAAGACGCAGCAGTTCAGCTCATCCCAGACTTTCGCTCTTTCTTCTTCGGGTTTGGCCCAATCGCGATAAACCTTCGAGGCACGATGCCGTGATCCGAATGGCAGAATGCTCTCACTCATTCGCTAACACGCCAGACTCAGTATTTCAGTTCCCGGTGAGCCAAGACACATGCCACTGCGACTTATCAGTAGCTATCTCGTTTTGATGATCTTCGGTATCTGCTCCGCAGACGAAACAGATCCGGAAATCGTGAGCACACGGACAACCGTCGCTCGCAGTGGCATGTGTCTTGGCTCACCGGGAACTGGAATACTGAGTCTGGCGTGTTAGCGAATGAGTGGGAGCATTCTGCCATTCGGATCACGGCATCGTGCCGCG
>JBJSWM010000768.1:0-8018 GCA_046085865.1 Pirellulaceae bacterium | reverse complement strand
TGCTCAAGACGGTTTCCTGTGCCCTGCAATCCGAAGGGTTCGCCAGAAGTAGCATCCATGAGCGGGGATCTCGGACAAGCTTCGCTGGAATGCCGAATCCCAACTTCCCCTTCACAGAATCCCGAAAAAGATAGAGGAGGTGACATGGACCCCCAATCAGCTCGATCCAAGATTCAGGAAAACATCCAGAAACATCGCTTCCATCTCTACCTGATCGAAGGCCCGTTGCTGCCAAGGTATGCCTATACCGTCGGGCTGAGCTTGACCACGGGATACGAACTAGCATTTGCTGGTGGTTCGTTTTTCAGACGACTGGACGCGACAGCAATCATCGATCGCCTCGCGAAAAACCACTTAGAGAAAGCGACCCAGCCGCCGTCCACCCAGACACTGGAACCTTACGGAGAATTCTATTTTGAAAGGATCCACTCAAGCTGGGTAAATCAATTCCTGAATGCCATACCGGACTATTTCCCAGAAGAAACGCCTCCTTGTTTCCAGATCCTTCCAGACGCTTCGCACAGCACCCGAGATGTTCCTCAGATGGCAGCGCCCTATTCGACCGCTAGCCATACTCCATGGCAGTGGATCGAAAAGCCATGGCCGTTTCAGATCTCCAAGGATGCTTTGGCTGCGACCGATCTGCCTGCCCTTAGAGGGAAAAGGGTTCAAGAAGTGGTCCGCTGGGAGGAAGAACGATGGGAGCTATTTGCAAGCCCCGGAGATCAAGTCAATCCAGATGACTGCAGAATCGTACCGCTTGCCGTGTTGCTCAGTTTGGATCCCTCGCTCGAAATAGTAACCCGCCTGGAAATTGGTAAAGGCTATTGGCGAGATGGCGAGAAGGGGGATTGGAATCGATGGAATTGGTAAGTCACAATTCGGTTCGGATCGTCGATGGCCCGCGTCCGCCAATTTGGCCCATCTAGAATGATTTGGGGTAGCGATCCAAGTCAGCCAAATGGAGACTTTGTCACCTGCCTGCTAGGCGCGGAAGTTTGACTTCATCAAGGCCACCTTCGATCGGGGACGGCATTCGCCTCCGAAGGACCGACAACCGAATTGCCGGTGGCCACAGAAACACCACCCAGTCTCGCTCACAAGGCGAGGTTGAGATCATCCCGAGTTCGCCTTGTCGGCTTGCATCCGCAGCCCTCGACCATAGAAATCCATGCCGCCCACTCCGGTCGGCCTGATGGATCCGACCCACAAAATGTCGGATGGGCCAAAAGAATCGCAACACAATCTCTTATCATTGCTGCAGTGGCAGCAAGGCTTCAGCAAATGCCTTGCCCATCTGAGCAAAAATCTTTGCACTTCCGAAGTAGTGGTAGCCACCATTGGAAGCACCCTGAAGGACCTCCCGGTCTCGGGGCGAAAGGACTTGCTCCAATGCGATCTCTAGCTTCTCCTTGTCGGCCTTGGTGATCCCCTCGATCCGCACATCGATCGCAGCGTAATGATCCGGGGACTGCGGGCCATACTGGTCGTTCGCGTAGACCGCCAACACATTCTTCCCATTTCTCAATCGCTTGACCTGCTCTGCCTCGAGGAGGATGGAACGATAGAACGGTTTGTCCTGCCACCAGATGTAGGTGTTTAATTTCTCCCCATTCAAGTAAATGTGAAATCCCTGTCTAGCCAAGACAGCGATGCGGTAGGCATCGTAGTCAAGGCTTTCGACTTCAAAGGTTGTCCGCATCAAAAGGAATTCACCATCTCCCCATGGCGAAGGAAATTCCTTCAGCTCGATTCCGCTATGGTCCCAGACGCCCTTACCAATCGGGGCTTTCCCTTCCATCCAAGTACGATCATCGAAGTCTGGCTGATACCAATCCTCCATGCCGCTGGGTAACGCGATCTCACGAAATCGCCTAGCATCGTAAGCCTCTAGTTTGTCTTTCTTCTCTGTGGCATCCACCGAAGTGAATCGCCAGACCTGCTCTTCCGGTGTGGTGATCGCCACTGGCTTCCAGTAATGCTCCCACTTCCACTCGCTGTCCAACGATCCATTGGGTCTTAGCGTGTGAGCCGTCCCGACGATCTGTTCGTACTCGCCTCGCTTCGGTTCGGCGGCGGCAATCGCATAATCCCAGAAGGGAGCGGTCGCTACGGCCAGTACATTCCCCTTGAACTCCGGCATGTCGGCGGGAGCCGCCATCGCCTTTCGAAACGCCTCATTTTCATTCTCGCCACCAACCCCCAAAACGCCGATCACAAACGGCATCTCCGGGGCTGACAGATCGTTGCGTACATCGCGAATGAAGTGAGACAACAATCGGGAGTATTCGTCATAGTTTCCATGGGGATAGGTTTGCCCATCGACCAGGTCGTTGAACCCTTGCAGCCAGACAAAACCAGCCAACTCATAGCCAGCCTGCTCGTCGTACTCGGGACAGACCCTCTTCGGATCCGCCAGGACCTTCTTCACATGCTCGACCATCATCCGATAAAAAACACCCGATGCGGCATCTTTCTCCTCCCTCCATTTTTGCCTTTCTTCTAACTTGGGGATTCCGTGAGCCCCCTGAGGATGGCGGTCCCAAAGCTCCTGCACCTCCTTCGGCAACTGGTAAGGCCCAGCGCTAGGTGGCCGGAATTCGGTGTTCAGCGACCTGCCTCCCCATGCGGTTTTGATGATCAGGATGGGCTGCGACAACCCTTTCTCCATATAGATTCCGAACGTGAACTCGGGCCCGATCTTTCCGCAATCCCTGGTCGGCTGATCCCCGCGTGCCCCAAAGCCGGTGGTCAATTTCCCAAGCCCTTCCCCATTGGCACTGCCGTCGTAGGGACCGGTCAAGTACGACATCCAGACTCGGTCGCACACCCTTGGCGTTCCATCCGGATGGCGCATCTCCTTGAGAATGGGCGCCGTGACCGGATCCTTGCCGATGTAGTCGAAAGTACTGACCGCGGCATGCCCCTCCATATTGGACTGGCCGGCAAGAATGAAAACCTTCAACGGTTTTCCCTCCGCGAGGACCACTGAAGGCGAAAAGCCGCAGACGGCAAGTGGTGCAATCCAAAGCAAAAGTCTATTCCAGCAGGAAATCGTCATCGATCATTCCTTGTCGCGTCCAGGACGGCTCTCAGCCCCACGGGGAAAACTCATCGGAAGAGTCATTGTAGATCCTGGAGAGCACCAAAGGGTAAACCAGACAACCCAGCGCCTGCGATTAGCGCCGACTGGTAGCACCTAGCAGGGAGTGGCCATCGACCGACAGAATTGCTGGATACGCCAGAAAGAAGAGCGTGCGTCTTCCTCCCCCAATGACCCTCAATCGAATCGGCTCTTCAGGAACGATGGTGCCATCGGAGCATCAGCGATTGGTCTTTATCGCACTCCTGCTGGCACTCAATGAAATCTCACTCGTACGCGAATAGCAACGCTG
Organism: Pirellulaceae bacterium; assembly: GCA_046085865.1. Classification (GTDB taxonomy): domain Bacteria; phylum Planctomycetota; class Planctomycetia; order Pirellulales; family Pirellulaceae; genus JBEISR01. The sequence continues at coordinate 4,623 of JBJSWM010000768.1, read as the reverse complement.
GGGCACTGGGGCACGAGTCCAAGGACAAGTTCAGTCCGCCGCGGCGGACTGAAATAGCAGAAATGAAAGCAAAGTCCCACGCAATACCCCGAAGAACCAATCGAATTTGGGCATCTGCTGGCCTACCGCAAAGAAGCCAAGACAAATAGAGTTACAACGAGGAAGTGATCTCACGAGCGAATGCCGACTGTTGCTATTCGAGATCGAGCCTGTTGATTCGATCGTCCATGGGGATACGGTTCCCGAATCCACCCTAGCTCAGACCTCCCTAGGTGACTTCGTTCCCTCCTTGTTCGCATCGTGCTCGGATTCAGGTCGATCGTTCCCGACGTGGACCTGAATCCCGCCGCGAACTCTCAGAATCAGCCACGTATTCAAACCAACAGGCAAGACCAATAGAAAGAAGAATGCCATGCTCTTTGGGAGTGGCAGGAAGAGAATCAGGGGAACCAACAAAAGGCTGGAAGGAAGCCCCAAGACGAAGGGGATGACAAAGGCCATCCCACCACGAGCCCCCGAACCTGTTCCCATCGCCCAAACGATGGAACTCAGATAGCCAATGGCGTAGGTCGCAGCAAACGCTTTTTGAAAAACCGTTGGGGAGGACAAAGCGATTGGTACCCGGTCTGAATGGAATAGGCTGAACCTACTTGGTTCATCGAGGGACCGTCAAGGACGAGATGAGGAACTCTAACGTACCTCAGGAACTCCAGTTTCCACCACCCTCCAAGTGATTTCTAATTCGTCTGCTCCGAACCTCCGACTTGATCGAGGCAGATTGGATTTTCGAGCCGCCACTTGGTAAACTTCGAGCATGGAATCCGAAGAGCTTGCAAATTGGGTGCGTGAGCAAGGGCTCGATGTTTTCGAGAGGATGTTTCGTGCCGTGGAATTGGTTCAGGAACGGTTGAATCGCGCCTGCAAGGCGCTTCACGACGCACAGGTTCCCTACGCGGTCATTGGCGGCCATGCGGTTGCCGCCTGGGTGGCTACGATCGACGATGGCGCCGTGCGCAACACGCGCGATGTCGGCCTGCTTCTCGCAGAGGAAGATTTGCCACGCGCTACCGATGCACTTCAGAGCGCCGGGTTTGTGCGAGACGAAGTGATGGGGACTGTCATCTTCCTGGATGGAGCGGATGGCAAGCCAAGCCAGGGCCTTCATATTTTGCTTGCAGACCAAAAGGTGCGATCCGACTATGCCAGCGCGGCTCCCGGAGTCGATCGCACGGTGGAGATCAATCAGAAACGGATCGTCGAACTGGAAGCGTTGGTTGAGATGAAGCTAAACAGCTACCGCGATAAGGATCGCACTCACCTGCGGGACATGATCCAGATTGGCTTGATTGACGCTCAATGGCCAGCCAGATTTCCTGCATCCCTCGGCCAGCGACTTCAGTCGCTGCTGGATGATCCCGACGGCTGATGCACCCCTAACAGCCGATTGAAAAACGTAGTGTTGCGCTACCTTATGACAATTGTCACAAACGTCATGAAGGAACGCACGATGGCACTCGTTTGGCGCTAGCCAGTTCAGCCGCAAAATCTCTTTATCACTGCTGACGATCTCCCCGTTCGGAAGGATATGCCTTGTATTCCAAACTCAATCGCTTGCTTTCCGAAGCAGGCTTCGGAAAGTCGATCGAGAAGCGATGTCAGCCCGAATAAGCAAAGTAAGTAGCAGGCATAAATTCCTGCCTGGAGTTTACTTCCGAATGCTCCTGGTTGGCCAATTCGAAAGCATTCAGTCCCAGCGAGGCATCGCCTGGCAAGGTGCAGACAGCCAAACGATTCGTCAATTCCTGGGGCTCTCAGCTGACCGATCATTCCCCTGACCATTCATCGCTGGCGGTGATTCGGGAACGGCTTCCCTTCGATGTGCACCAAGCCGTTTTCCAGAGGGTGCTGGGCCTAGCCAATTCCAAGGAATTGCTGGTTGAAAAGACGGTCGCAGTCGACTCCACAACGCTCGAAGAAGATGCCGCGATGAAGAGCATCGTTGGAAGCGATTCCCCTTCGTATAGGAAGGACCACAAAACCACCAGTCAAGCGATCAGTTCTTCTCTCTTACTTCCTACCAATCCAGCGGTGATGTCCATGTCAGTCAGTTACCAGCCTCGCTCAACGGGGCACCATGGCTTTCAATCGGAACCTCGACCTATATGGCTCATCCAACTCATTCTGCCAAGATATCCCTGGCTACGTGATTTCATCTTGACCACCCCAACCCTGGCTGGTTTCGAAATGGGGTATCCTGCTTAGACAACCCAGCCGTCCCCATGAACGATCCACAGGGCTTTCCTGATGAAACAATGGCTCAACATCCTTCTTCCGAAGATATACGGTCTGGCTTTCACCGTGTTTGCGCTATTTCTGCTGTTCACTAATGGAAAGGACGTATTGCTACAGATGCGGTCGCAATCGTGGCCCAAGGCAGAAGGTAAAGGTCTGATGTCACGCGTAGATGAACGCGGGGAGGCGAGCGGGGGAAGAACAAATCGAACCTACCGCGTCCATGTACCCGTCATCGCTTATGAGTATGAAGTTGACGGACAGGTCTTCAGGTCGGGAAGATTCAAGTTCGGTGTGGAGGCTTTTGACTCCTCATCCGAAGCCCGAGGATTCCTGCTGCGCTTCGCTGAAAACGAAAAGATCTTGGTCCGCTATAATCCGCGCAACCATTCAGTCTCTGTTCTGGATACGTCGATGCGACAAAAGGAATCGATTTCGATGTTATTCGGATTCGGTCTCTTGGCGATAGGAATTGTGGGATTGGTCCCCATCCGTTGGCTCCCCCCCGCTCTGCTGAACTTCGGAAAAAACCCCAACAAGAAACTGCCTGCATCGACCAACGCACCCACCGAACCCCCGGCGTGAAATCCAAGGTCCATCCGGCAAGTCGGTGGGGCGTATTCGTCCGGCCGAGCGGAATAGGTGGGAGGGAGTCGTCGGGGCAAGAACTACGGATACAAGGCGTGCAATGGTTCTCACCCTCCCCTTGGGAGGGTCGCGAGGAACGAGCGGGGAGGGCCTTCTCCACCAGAACCAAACGTCCATCGTCCATCTTGGTGTGTTCCGCCGTCGCGACCACCGGCCAAGGATCGCATCTTTTTTTCAGCAGCCCAACGCATTGGGCAATCCCTCGACGATCGACGATCTCTCACACCCTACCAAGACAGAAGTCCCTAAGGGTGTGTGAGCCGGCCGTTGAACAAGGGACCTCATGGCGCCAAGAGATCGCCGCACGGTTTTACGGTTCCTGGCAGGCGCCACCCGACCGCGAACACACCAGAACCAAACGTTGATCGGCCGTCGGTTAATTTCGAGCAGCAGCAGGCGTTGAGTGTGTGATCGCCACTATTTGTCAGCGACTCTGTTGAGGAATTCTTCGATCAGCCCCTTTGGGGCTTTGACAACATGTTCGGGGCCGGGAAAGCCCCCGCCTTGCACATCGCGGATAAAATCCCGGAATCCCTCGACTCTCTCACCCTGCAGCATCTGCTCCATCTGGTAGAGGTTGCGATACTGTTTGGTGTGTCGAGGATACGGAGGCGCGTGGTTGCCGAGGATATCTTCGGCGAACAGGAACTGAATATCCCCACCGCTACCAGCTCCAATCGACGACGTCACCAAGCTGGTGCGACAAGAAATCTCTTTCAGCAGCTCCGCCGGTACCACCTCAACCTCCACCGCCCACGCCCCAGCCGCTTCGAACGACTTGATTTGCTCGAAAACCCAAATCGCTTCCTCGATCGTCTTTCCAACCGCCTTCAGACCGCCGGTCCAGGTGCTTAGGCGAGGCACCAGGCCCGCGTGGGCCTGAACGGGAATCCCAACGCTTGAAACCGCACGAATAAAATCGGGCCCCCATTGGCACATGATGCCATCGGCCCCCGCCTCCATAGCATCCATCCCAGCGCGCACTGCTTCCTGGACGGTTGCAATTTTGGTAAGCCCGATACAGAAGGTCATGAAGGTGTTTGGCGCCGCTCTCCGCAGCTCCATGGCGCCGCTTGAATTTTTCGGGTCGAACCGGACTTTCAGCGTATCGATGCCGGCTTCTTCTGCTGCCGCTGCCTCCTTGGTGGTAAACGGCATCGTTTCGGTGAGCACCATCTTTCCCTTCAGGCTGCGCAGGTGCTTGATGGTGTGATTGCGAGTCGCATACTGGCCGCCCATCGTCATGATTCGGTGCAGCCCACGCTGACGAGCGTCTTTGGGGGGCAGGCTGTTGGGGTTGATAGCGTCTGAGTTCATTGGTCTCTTCTGAAAAGGGATCGACGTGATTTCAAGCGGCTGATCCAAGCAAAGTGGTCGCCCAAAGTAGTGGGGCCAAGTCGCTTATTCGGTAAAGCGACGTACGTATTTTAACGCGTTCAAAAATCCCCGAGAGGAATTCCGAGGGACTAGGTGGAGCTATTGGCCCGCCGCCAAAACCTGGAATAGACCTTCCCGGTCGCCGAACGAAAGCTTGGGGACGCACTCCAGCAATGACTTTGGTACATGCCGATGATGCTCTCTATGGGAGTGCAAAAAAGGTGAAAAAAGGTGTCAGGTACCTTTTCTAAGCCGAGCGACTGGAGCTGGTCTCGCACCACACTCAATCGCTGCTCAATGGGTCGG
>JBJSWM010000767.1:0-2248 GCA_046085865.1 Pirellulaceae bacterium | reverse complement strand
CATCCTGACGTTGGCAGTGAGTTCGAAGAAAAATACCTCGCCGACTAGCAGGCTTTCGATGGAGTCGCTGTTCCAGCGGAATCCTGAAATCCCAGTCGCTCATCCTACCGAATCGTGGCTCAGGGCTGGGGCGAACGAAGGATCTCTGGCAATTTCTGCAGCTCCTGGCGACTCAATTTCCCATCTCCGTCGGTATCTAGTCGATCAAAGAGCGTCGACGATGCGGCAGTGTTATCTGGATACCTTGCACGTACCTCACCCCGTGTCACGGCGCCATCACGATCGATATCCAGTTGTCGAAAGAGGAGAGAGTTCGCTCGGTTCGTTTCCGAATTCGATCCTCCTAGGAAATTTCGAAAGGCGCCACGTAGCCGATTGCGCGGCGAAAGCGGGTTTGGATCGCCTAGATTGGCACCCGGGACCACATACTCGACATAGCCCAAATGCATTTCGTCGAAGGTTTGAGGTCCCCAGCGGACTTCTTTGGACGCGTCGGGATTGGCTGGATTGTCGCTGCTATTGTCATACCATGCAGTGAACTGCAGTGTGTCTCCCGCACGGGCCAAGATCGGTTCCGCATAGCGGTAAAGTAGCTGCCAGTTGAAGTCGTAACGGGGGACATCCAGGAGCGTTTGGGACTGGCCGCTTGAGATCAGTTCGTAACGAGCTGCCTTGCCTCGCAGGTGCATGTGGGGAAGGAAGGCGAGTATCTCGACATCGACAGGAAGATTTCGGATTGCTCCAATCACTGGATGATTGGCGGCACCAGGCGGAATCCGAAAGCCACGATTCACAATCCCTGCGACGCGTACTTCGTGTTGTGGTTCCCTTTTGGCGAAGACCAAACCGATGCGCGTGCGGTCCTCAGTGGCCGTGCCGTTGGGTGTGTAGTGCATCTGAAAACGGAGCCGTGCCCCTTTTGGAATTCGTTTGGCATATCCTTCCGGGTAGATCAGGGTGCTGTTGCCGGGGACATACACACCCCAGTAACCTCCCCTTTCATCTGCAGCATCATCGCGAGGCCCCTCCTCTTCTCCCGCACTCTGAACAAAGACCAGCACATGGTGCACGACAGACGGATTGCTAGGCTGCACTTCGATCGCCTGGACCCACCGATCTTCCTCCAGGTGGGTTTCCACGACAATATTCTGGTACGGCATGGTACCGGTTGCCTTCACCGGGAACGGCTTAGGGAATTGGAAGACAGCATCCGGCTTTCCAATCAGCCAGCCATCCATGAAGCTTTTCTGGGCAGGAGATTGACTGGGATCGCCAGCAGGCATTCCTTGGTCAACCCAATCCAGCAACTGCTTCTTTTCGGACACGGAAAGCGAACGGTCGTTGATCCAGGGGGATACGCCATGGGACTTTTCGGCTGCAGCGAACCAAGGTGGCATCGAACCGCGATCAACTACTTCGCGAATCATTGCAGCATGAGCGAACGCATCGTCGTAGGAATCAAGTCGAAAGGGACCGACGCCTCCCGAGCGATGGCATTCGATGCAGTGCCGCTGAAGGAGCCTTGCGATTTGGTTGTGGTAGGTCACTAGCGAGTCTGTTTCGGGTGACTTTGAGTGGTCCAGCTTGCAACCGGGTGCCACGGTTGCCGCAATGAGAATCGCGCGTTGGTCCAGCGTCGCTTCCAGTGCGTTCCGCAGGTAGGTCGACCGAGGTGCATCGATGGAATAACCAAACCCATATTGGTCGTCGATCGCCCCGTGATAGAGAATAGTGTGAGACCGATCCAGCAGAAAGACATCGGTTGTGCTGGTCGCTCCAAGGTGCGTCGCCAGAGCCGAATCCTGATCGATCACGTACTGGATCTCCGATCCGAATCGTCGCGCCGCCTCTTTCATCTGCTCTTGGGAATCGGTGGCGATGCAGTTGACCAGAACAAAGCGAACGCCTCGGGATGAGAACTCCTGATGGAGTGCCACCAGAGTCGGCAGGTACTTTCTACTGATCGGGCAACTGGTACTGGTGAAGGCGATGACCGTCCACTGGCTGTCAGCGACTTCATGAAGTCTTCTTGCTGCACCCTGGATGTCGACCAATTCGATGTCCGGCGCAAACTTGCCAATTCCATGCTCCCCAGGACTCAAAAGGCTGGGTCCCTCGCGCACAGGGACTTCTGTCGGTTCGGAAGGCTCAGGAGCTTTCGTTTCTTCCTTCGAAGCGTTTTGCGTTTCATCACCACCCATCCGCCCCCGAAGCCGCGACCTGCCAGCTAACTGTCTTGCTTCCTCCA
>JBJSWM010000766.1:0-1884 GCA_046085865.1 Pirellulaceae bacterium | reverse complement strand
TCAGTGTCGTCAATCCTCGGTACACGCTGTCTTCGGCGCGTCCCGTGGCATACTGGCTGAACTGCTTGGTGATTTCCCCCTGAAACTCAGGCTGTCCAGGCACCTGCAGTTCTGGGAAATCACCGATCGAAACGGCGATTTTCATCTGGGAAAGCATCCGGGCCTGATCGGCGTAAAGGTCCTCCTGAAACTGCTGCAGAGCATCCGCAAGATCCTTTTTCAGTCTCTCTTCGCTGAACAGGTGCTGCTCCCATTTGGCGCGAACAAATCGCTCCATCCGATCGTCCTGCGACCACCAGGCACCTGGCATTTGGCGAAGCAGACTCAGCCGGGTCCAGGTGGAGGTGATGTCGCGAACGAAAGGGTCCAGGCCGCGCTGGTAACCGTGGAAGATCTGGCGTATGCGTTCGGTACATCGCTCCGCACTGGCCCGACTGGCGACGGTCTGCTGAACCATCAGCGGCTCTAGATGCTCTTGAAACCAGACTCGCCGATCGGGCCGGGGAAGGTCGATCCTGGCGGCAGGCAGCTGGATCTCTGGCTTGGATTCCTGCCGGTTCTTAACCACCGATCGCCACCAAACCATCGCAGCCAGGAAGGCGATCAGCAGACCGATAGCAGGCAAGAGTCCCGAGCGGGGAGTCCAGTTCATCGCGTTATCGACTCCAAGTGGCCGCCTGCAGGCTTCGGAAGCTAGAGATAAGCTAACCGAGCGACGCAAGAACTATTCAAGCCGATGCGGGGGGCCGTATGCAACTGGACTACAGAGCCAATCGGGTCAATCGACGGAGGTGTCGAATCGCCGTCGTCGCCACCGAACCGCCAGAAGCGAACCGATTGCGTAGATCGCGCAGCTAGAGGGCTCGGAGATCAGAACAGGAGGCGGCGACGATAGTGGCTGCATCGCATTGGCGACCAACCGGTAAAACTCCGCGTTGTTCCCGTTGAAGTTGCCACCACGGGGGAAGAAGTTCAGCCCGACCACGGCACGGCTTCCACTACGCGCCAAGCGATAAACTCCCAGATTATCCACTGCGACTACGATCGCACCCGCATCCAGCGTCGGCTTGGCATTGGTTGCAGCGTTTCCGTACTGCACCGCCGACATGTTGATCGACTGCAACATAGGGTCTGCCACCACGACTGGCAACAGAGAGGTTCCACCTGGACCCTTGGCACCCGGAATGAAAGGCGAATAGCCCGTGGACATGATCCGTCCACTAACCGACCAAGGAGTCGAGAAGCCATAACCCCCCAGCACCACATGACCGCCGCCATCGACGTAATCGGCCAATAGGTTCCCCAGTCCAACAGGATTCGAAGGAGCAAAACTGGTGTAAACCAGGATCGAATCGTAGCCACTGAGGGTGGCCAGGGAAGGGAGCCCCGAGCTATTGATGTTGTGCGATTGGACCGATGAAAACTGACCGGTTGCTATCAAGCTGCTTACGGTCGAGGCACCCGAGGCGCCGTCACTATGAAGCACCAAAGATACGATGGCGGCATAGACCTTCCCTGTGCTTCCAAGCGAGAGGGCGATCGCTAGAAGGAGGGGAGTGAGCCGCATCAAAGACACCGCCTATGGGAATCAAAGTCTCTCTGCAGAGACTTGGCTGGCTTGAGTTTGCATCCATCGCATACCAGCGGAAGTCCATTCCGAGCTTTCATTTTAGTTCGGTGGGGTGTGCGGGTTGTAGCTTTTGTAGCGATATTTTCGAAGAAAATCCCCTCAAAATCGCTATTTTACCCATCTTATGGGTGAGAAGGGGGGCCTGAATTCGTTCATGCGACGTGCTGGGACGTAGAATCTGCTTGCTGGAGCAGCTTTTTCAGAGCCGCAGCGGCTTGGAAACTGGCGCCAGGGGCTCCGATCCGACGCGCTAA
>JBJSWM010000765.1:0-2402 GCA_046085865.1 Pirellulaceae bacterium | reverse complement strand
CAGGCTTTGGCCAAATGCGGGTTGGCTTCTTTCCACTGCTGGAGTTCGGTCTGCCGCTGCTTCTGCATTTGATTGGTGGCCGAGAGCAGTTGTTCCAGAAGTTGATTCTGTTTCTCCTGGTGCTGGATCATTTGGCGCATCAAGGCCACCAGCGTTGCGACCATCAGCGTATCTTCTGGGCGGTTGGGGTTGGCTGCGTTGCCGGGTGCTTCAGCCGAAACGTCGATCCGGAACATCGGAGAAAGATTCTGGGGGTCTTGCGACATTGCAGGGTCGGCTCCATGCCATCAAGGAGAGTAGGTGTACAAAGTCGGACACCATCCAAGGGGGTGGCGTCCCGTAGCTCACCATTTTTTGATCGTTCTTTGCATTATACGCTCCAAGAAATCCCGAGGAGTGGGGAATTTTCACTTTGTTCCGCTTGATCTGAAAGTAGGGGGTCCGGCGGTACCTTTTTAATGCCTCAAGGCTCACCGCGAAACTGCCGAATGGATGCTGCATTGCAGTTCGACTCCCCGCCGCTTGGGTCGGGGGTTCCTGTTTCCGGAAGGTGAGTATCGCGTGGAATCCATCCCGTCGGCCATCGGATTTCTAACTGTCCGCGTCCACCAGGAATTGGGATTTGTTGGTGGTCTGTTGGTGGTCAATCCCTTGGGGAGGCCTTTGGAGTTTTACTGCACCCTTCCCGTCAAGCCGACGCGAGCGCAGGAGATTCTTTACGGATCGACGTTGGAGGGCTATCTGTGTGGCGAGCAGATTGGTCGGGTTTTGCTGCAGAAGGCGAAATCCAAGATGGCGATGCTGGTGACGGATGCACCGGGGGCTCTTGGCACTTGTCGCTACACCGAATTGCCGGTGGTTTGGCTTGAAGTTCCGATTGCCGATCAGGGATCCGAAGGGGGGCGGCACTGGGCGCGACCTTTGGGGGTGCCAGCGGTTTCCGAACCGGTGACCATGGGTGGGTGGAAGGTGGTGGCCTTGGCGGAACGGTCAGGCGACGCTGCAGAAGCAGCGGCTCGTTGGCAGCTCCTAGCGCCGACGATGGATCTACCCGAGCCGTTTGGCAGGATTGAGGAAGCCTTAGGGGAGGCGAATCCAACGACGAAGGTGGCATGACAAGGGGCTGAGAGCGGGGGTTTGTAGGCGTTCGATCGGCTTCAGGCGCAGTCGTTCATAGGGGACTTGGCTATGGAAGGCCCAGAGCCGTCGATGAGGTCGGAGACCGTGGGCGCGGCAGGTTGGATCGAGGCGACGGGGGAGCCGACTGCGGTGGAGGGCTGGAGTACGGCGATCGATCCGGTGCGGGCGGTTGCGATCCAGTGCGCCTGGAATCGGGAGCCGATGATTGGGGTGGTCCCTTCGTTGATCGAAGGTGAAGGCCCCGCGGTGCTTTCGATTCAGGTCCGCAGTCAGACTCCCCGGGCCATTGGCTTTACTTTCCCGGAAATTGGACTCCTGGCCGGCCAGGCCGCCAATCCAATCGTATCGGTCCCTAAGGCTAGTCCTAGCAGTGAGGTCGGCCAGGAAGAGGGGACCATCGCTCCGCCAGTCGAAGCCGGTCCGCCTCGCAGTCGCTGGACTCGCATTCGTCCACCGGGGGATTTGGTGAAGCTGGAGGACAGGCTCTATTACCTTTTGCAACCACCGCTGGAGACACTGGTCAGTTCGGCGAGGCTGACGTTTCCCTTCGAGCCATTTCCCTATCAGATGGAGGGGATCGGATTTCTCTTTTCTCGTGGGGCCGCGATCCTCGCCGACGAAATGGGGCTGGGCAAGACCATGCAAGCGATCACCACGATTCGGATGCTGGTGATGGCAGGTGAGGTGGGGAAGATCCTGCTGGTTTGTCCCAAGCCTTTGGTGACGAATTGGGTTCGGGAATTTCGGCTTTGGGCACCGGAGATTCCTTTGGCGGTGATCGAGGGGGATGCTGCGAAGCGCAACTGGATTTGGCAGCAGGCCACCACGCCGGTCAAGATCGCCAACTACGAATTGATGATGCGGGATTGGGAAGCAATGCAAGAAAGCGGGGTGCAATTCGACTTGATGGTTTTGGATGAGGCACAGCGAATCAAGAACCGCAACAGTTCCACCAGCTCCATCATTCGATCGGTCCCCAGGCAGCGGTCGTGGGCATTGACCGGTACCCCCATCGAGAACTCTTCGGATGATCTGGTCAGCATCTTCGAGTTTCTTTCGCCTGGGTTTCTTCATGATGGAATGAGCCTGAGGGAGATGGGGGAGGCGACGGGGGACTTCATTCTTCGGCGCACCAAAGACAAAGTGCTGACAGAGATGCCCCCCAAGATGTATCGAGATGCGATGCTGGAGCTGACTGGGGACCAGTGGGCCAGTTACAAGTCGGCCGAGGAAGAGGGGGTGATCCAGTTGTCGGATATGGG
>JBJSWM010000764.1:0-13781 GCA_046085865.1 Pirellulaceae bacterium | reverse complement strand
ACATCATCAGAAACCACCAGCCCCTTCGACTCTTGTCTTCCTTCAAGATCTGTTCTTTGCTTACCGTGGGCCAGCGATCCAGGAAGCGCCGCACCGCCTCCGCCTTCAATGCCTCGCTACCAGACCCACCCTGAGCATCGGCCGCCGCGCCCGACGATGCCTCTTGCTGCCACCGCTCGACACTCGCCAACCACCCCGGTTCGATCCCCACCAGCCGTTCGATCTGACGGAGCAAATGGTCGCGAGGGACGCGCCATCGCTTGGATACCAGCAAGGTACGCATGAGAAGCAGAACAAGGGCACTCCATGCCGCGATCGACTGCAGCCAACGCAAAGGTGCCCAATGCCATCTCCCCCAGGCTTCCAGCAAGGAAAAAAGGACCAGCACAGCCAGCGTCCCCAGCGTGATCCGCTGGAGGATCCGCGTGCGTGCTCGTCGCCGAAGATCCTCCGCAATGGCGTCGATTTGACCGGCCAGCGATCGCATCAACATGGAGCTCTCTCCGGAATCCCGCCCCGCTGACTCCATTCCAATCGCCGCCTCCCATCGATACAGGCCGAATCCAGCGCAAGGCCGTTGTCGCCTCACTTCGCCGCTTCCAGCACACCATCTGGATTATAGGCCCCCCAAGGAGATTCTCCCAGAAGAACCATGGTGGCCCCCACCGCCATCACCACACTTGCCAACAATCGCCATCCAAAATGTGGCTCCCGGAACAACCGCCAACCGAGGAAGACCTGAAGGATTCCGCTGAGCTGAAAGAGGGCCAGAGCCGGACCGATAGGGATCGTACGGAAAAGGAGAACCGTCGATCCCTGAAGGACTGCGTAGGCTATAGCGATCCAGGCCAGCCTGGGATCCAGCGATCCACCAGCGGTCGCTGGCGATTCTTTCGGCCTGGGCAAGCCGGTCGTCTGCATCCACTTGTCGATCGACAGCGCGACGACCGAACTGCCCAGCGCCCAGCCCCAGAGCACCTCCAGCCAGGAAGCCCGAAGGAGCGATTCTTTCAGGAACACACTTGCCAGAGCCGTAAGCCCGATCGATGCGAATCTCGCAGCAATGGCACGCATCGGGGTCGTGCCACGATCAATCGATCGACCACGCGCCAGACACCAAGTCCCTGCCAAAATCACCCCCATCCCCAAAAGCGAGAGACTACCCGGCCGCTCACCAAGCCACCACCATGCTCCCAGCAGACCCACCAGCGGTTTGTAGCTGTTGATCGGTCCAATCACCGACAACTCGCCGCTTCCGATCGAAGCGACCAACAGAACATTACCAATCCCATCCAGTAGGCAAGCCACAGCAAGGGGAAGCGCCACCGCGGACCAGGCATCGCCATCGCTCGGGTGCATCAGAATGGACCCAATCGCCACAGGGGTCAGGGCGATGGTCATCCACCCAAGACCTCGGTAGACGATCTCCGTCGGCCGATACCGCTGCGCGAAAAGCTGCTTCTGAAGCACGCTTGCCCAGGCGCTGGAAGCGACGCGGATCAAGAGCAGCGCAAGGCTCCAAGCGGTCAAGGCTGCCGATCCTCCTTGGGATCGATCATCCAGTGCTGGGAACTGCTGACGCATTGGCGGGAATCGAACAGGTTCCAATAACCCACGGTCGCGCCCTCGGGTACCTCCACCTCGACTCGGGTCCGCTCCTGATCCAACCTGCCCTCCACCGCCTCCCAACGTCGCTCCTGCCAAGGACCTGAATCGCAGGTATACGCCAACTCCACCCTTTCGATCGCGACGTCGCTTTGGAATCTACCCCACGCCGTCCTCCCCTCCAGCCCCTGATCGATCCACCTTCCCAGTGGAGCACCACCGCGAAGCCATTGATCGGCGAAAACGCGGATCTCTTCCGGGCCCTCGCCTGCGTCGCCATGGCCGTGCGGCATCCGGATCCGAAGCGCCAGGGTGCGAGGGCCTCCTGGCAATCGATAGCTCTTCTGCCAAGAATCCATCGGATAGGCGAAGTCATTGGTTCCGTTGACCCACAGCATCGGCATCTTCGCCCGCGACAGGTAGACCGATGGATCCCACTGGTCCAGCCACCGCGTAGACTTCTCTGGTCCCATCTGCTGAAACCGGTCTCGCCATGCCGAATTCTCCCCCAGGTAACCGCATCCGTAGACCGGAACCGCCAGTTGATAGCGAGGATCCACCCCTGCCACGATCGATGTGAGATAGCCTCCCCAACTGATGCCGGTCACTCCCGTTCGATCCGGATCGATCTTCGGATCACCTCGCAACAGATTATGCCCCAGAATCGCCGCGCCGACCGCATGGTAGGTCCACTGATCTTCGATCGGTTGATCGATCTGATCGAACGAAGCATCCCAACCTGGCGGTCCGGCCCAGGGATGTCGTTTCCAGTTGCCATAGGTCCCGACGGGTATGCATCCGCAAAGATCGATCGCGATCGCCGCATAGCCCCGTTCGTTCCATCGCTTCACCCAGAGATCAAAGGCTGTGCCCCCACCTCCGTGCAGAAGCACCATGGCTGGCCATCGCCTGCCCGGTTCTTGATGCGCTTCCGCAGGATACCCCATATAAGCAAAAACCCGAGTCGGCTTCCCTTGATAAGGCAAACCTTCGTAGAAGAAAGCTTCCACCCCTTCGGCAATCCCTTCCTCTGTTGGAAATCGCTCAGGCACTCGCGTCCATGTGTCCAGCGGCCACGGCTTGGAGTGTCCGTCGTCTGGCGACTCGGGCGGATCAACACCATCACACACCTCGCGAAAGAAAGCGACGATCCGATCGGTTGCCTCCGCAGGATACTGGTGGGTGCCACCATGGATCCATTCGATCCAGGGGACTCCCTGAGCCGTCTGGTAGCGGATCGACTGCTTGTCCCACGGCGCACCGACCGGTTTCACAGCCAACTGCCGGCGGACCGCCGCCATCGACTGCTCCTGAGCCGCAAAGCGAACCAGTTGGTCGTTTCGTCCTGCGACATGGATGGCTGGTTTGGACACCAGTTGCTGGACTTGGCGACATACCGCAGCGCTGGGAGCAAATCCTGCAAACCGATCCGCTCGTTCGCGCCAAAGAAGGTAGGTGAATCCACCTCCATTGGAATGACCCATGGCAAATACCTTCCGATCATCGATCGGATAGCGTTCTTTGAGCCTCTGTAGAAGGAGATCGACAAACTTTAGGTCCCGATCTTCCTGCTCCCCAACCGCATGCTGCCATCCGTTGCGTTTGCCTTCGGGATCGGTCAATCGACCGGGTGTCGGAATCCCTTGCAGATAGACCGTGCAGGCTTCGGGCCATGCTTCATGGACGCGTAGACTTCTGGCCGCCCGCTGTGCGGTGCCGCCATGGCCGTGAAACACCAACACCAACGGCGCTGCTCTTCCCCCCTGATCCGGCTGGTAGACGATCGCTTCCCGAGATCTGCCCTCCACCTCGACCCGAAGCGCTTCAGGTGCCGCTCCATCGACTTCCGCCAGTGTGAAACAAAGCAGCCAGAACAACCAGATCCCAATCTTCATCCGCCACCTCCCAAGGTTTCCCCCACCGGCCTTCGAAGCTATCCTAACAGATACCCGCTAGGCCACCTGATCCATGCGGATCGACGAAGTCGGTAGATCCAGGTCGCCAGTTCACCCTCAGGCCTTGGTCCCAAGCGTTCCGGACTGGCATCAAGTGGGCGGTTTCCGACGAACAAGATCGGCTTTCAACGGTTTCCCCTTCCCCTGTGAAGTTCTTGCAATGACTCGATCCTTCCATCGATTCCTTCCGTTTTCCTGCGGCTGGCCTACCTGTTTCTGTTTGCTTGCGATGCTGTGGGCCTCCGCCCATGGGTCGCTATCGGCGCATGAAGGTGACCATGAACATCCGGCCAAGCCGGTGGCCCCTGCCGAGGCGCATCGGCCATCGCCACTACCCGATCGTGTCATTCTCTCGATCGGCGATGACCCCACCAACTCCTGTGGCATCACGTGGCGCACCAGCAGCGATGTCGCGCACGGTTTCGTGGAGTGGGCCGAGGCGACGCATGGGCCGGAATTTCGACTGAAACCCAGTCGGATCGAAGCGACCACCAGCGCGCTGGTCACCGATCTGAACCCCGCTCACTTTCACTCGGCCAAACTCACCGATCTAAAACCAGCAACCCCCTATGTCTATCGAGTCGGCGATGGGGCCAACTGGAGCGAATGGCATCCTTTTGAAACAGCCTCTCAGCAGCCCGAGTCTTTTCAGTTTCTCTATTTTGGCGACGCCCAAAACGACGTCCTCTCGCTCTGGTCGCGCGTCATTCGCGACGCCGCCCGCCAAGCCCCCAAGGCTCGATTCATGATCCACGCCGGTGACCTGATCAACCGCCCCGAATCGGATGCGGACTGGGGCGAGTGGTTCCGCGCGGGTTCCTTCCTCCATGCGACAATCCCCTCCGTGCCAGTCCCGGGAAATCACGAACAGGCAAAAAACGAAGATGGCAGTCGCAGGCTCTCCCACCACTGGCGCGCCCAGTTCACGCTCCCCGAAAATGGACCGCCCGGGCTCGAAGAAACCGCCTACACCTTCACCTACGGAAACTTGCGCGTCATTGGGCTCAACAGCAATGAGAAGATCGACGAGCAAACCAAGTGGCTGGAATCGGTCCTCCAGCAGCAACCCGCTCCCTGGATCGTCTGCACCTTTCATCATCCCATTTTTTCTACCGCCAAGGAGCGGGACAACAAGGCGCTGCGCGATGCCTGGAAACCGCTCTTCGATCGCTACGGAGTCGATCTGGTGCTTCAGGGTCACGATCATACCTACGGCCGAACCGGTCTGATCGACGACAATGTCCCCGAAACTCTCTCCAATGTGCCGATCGGCGTTCGCCACACCGATCCGCAGAGCGGCACTGTCTATGTGGTCTCCGTCAGTGGCCCCAAGATGTACAACCTGGCGCCCGATTCGATCATGGAGCGAAGCGCTGAGGACACGCAGCTGTATCAAATCATCGAGATCGCTGGGGACCAGTTGCGCTTCGAGTCGCGAACTGCGATTGGTTCACTCTACGATGGTTTCACGCTGACCAAGCTGCCCGACGGGCGGAAACAATTCCAGCCGCGCACCGATGTCATTCCGGAACGGAAGCGCGAAAAGCCCCAGACACAGCTTCCTGAAAGCAAAGCGAAGGAAGAACCTGTGCTGCCGGGCAAATGATCTTTCTGTCGATCCGGTCGCCTGGTCCGTCGTCTTGTATCTCCAGCGACAAACACCTCGGTGCGATCGATCAGACTCGATCCGCCAGCGCCTTGGTGACCAGATCTCCGTGGATATCGGTCAAACGGAAATCGCGCCCCTGATACCGATACGTCAATCGTTTGTGATCGATCCCCATCAGATGCAGGATCGTAGCATTCAGATCATGCACGTGCACTGGATCTTCAAGGATGTTGTAGCAATAGTCATCCGTCTGGCCGATCGTGGTGCCGTGGGCCACCCCGGCGCCCGCAAGCAGCATGGTAAAGCATCGCGGGTGATGATCGCGCCCGTAATTGTCGGCCGTGATGCCCCCCTGCGAATAGATCGTTCTTCCAAACTCGCCTCCCCAGACGATCAGCGTATCCTCCAGCAGCCCTCGCCGCTCCAAATCGATCAAAAGCGCTGCGGTCGGCTGATCGACATCCTTGCATTGCCCCGCAATCGCCTTGGGAAGGTTGAAGTGCTGATCCCATCCCATGTGAAACAACTGCACGAACCGCACATCCCGCTCAGCCAGTCGTCGGGCCAGCAGGCAATTGGCTGCGTAGGATCCCGGCCGCTTGACGTCAGGACCATAAAGATCTAGCACCTCCTGCGGTTCATCGCTTAAATCGATCAGCCCCGGAACGCTCTGCTGCATTCGAAAGGCCATTTCATACTGAGCGATGCGCGTCTGAATCTCAGGATCACCCAGCTGCTGGTGGCGGATCTCGTTGAGCGACTTGAGTCGACTGAGCGTCTGGCGCCTCGCCTCCAGGTCCACCCCTGGAGGATCGGAAAGATACAGCACCGGGTCCCCCTGATTGCGAAACTTCACCCCCTGGTGCTGCGACGGAAGAAAGCCTGCCCCCCAGAGTCGATCGTAGAGCGGCTGATCGTCGGGACGACCGCTGCCAAAAGAAGTCAGCACGACGTAAGCGGGTAGGTCCTGGTTGACGCTCCCAAGACCATAGCTGGCCCAGGACCCAATGCTGGGGCGACCCGCCAGCTGCGAACCGGTCTGCGAAAAAGTAATCGCCGGGTCATGATTGATCGCTTCGGTGTGCATCGAACGAATCATGCAGAATCGATCTGCCTGACCTGCCATGTGAGGCATCAGATCGCTGAACCACATGCCGCTCTGGCCATGCTGCGCAAAGCGGAAGATCGAGGGAGCCACCGGAAAGGTGCTCTGGCCAGAAGTCATCGTCGTCAGTCGCTGACCTTGGCGAATGGAATCCGGAAGATTCTCCCCGCGTCGCGCCTCGAGGGTTGGCTTGGGATCAAACAGATCCATTTGCGAGGGAGCCCCCGATTGGAACAGATAGATGATCCGTTTGGCGCGCTGCACAGGATGGCCGGAAGCCCCCGACAATGCCGAACCGGGCACGGCACTTCCTCCTTCGGACGGAAGCGATCGCCCCTCTTCAGAAAGCAGTTTACCGGCCGCCATGGTGGCCAAAGCCGAAGCCGAAAAGCCCAGGCACAGTCGCCGCGACATGGCGCTAGCTACACTCCCGTCCCATCGCTGTTCCACTTCGACATCCTCCCTTTGCGTCCGTCCCGAAAGAAGACTAGCGAGTCACCACTTCGTCCAGATTCAGCAGCACCCGTCCCAGCAAGGCGTACGCCGCTAACTCGCGCGCATCGATCGCCGCATCGACCGGCGACTTGCCCACCTTCAGCAATCCATCAGACGCAAGCGATCCTGCCACCAGTCGCTGGCGATCGGCCGCCAGCGCTTCCAGCAGAATCGATGTCTCCTGTTCGCTTGGCCACCGACCGACAGCCAGCCGAAAACCATACCGGACGCGATCCCGATCCGCTTGGCCCCCCTCCCGAATCATCCGCTCTCCCAGCTGCCTGGCTGCCTCGACGAAGGTTGCTTCATTGAGCAGCGCCAGGGCCTGCAGCGGCGTGTTGGTATTCGACCGCCGGACCGTGCAGGTCTCACGATTGGGGGCATCGAAAAGGAGCATCGTGGGAGGCGCTGCCGTTCGCTTCCAGATCGTGTAGAGCGTCCGCCGCACCCGTGCAGCACCTTCATCTTCCTGATAGTTGCGGAGGTCTCCATAGACACTCGTCTCATCCCACACGCCAGCCGGCATGAAGGGGCGGACGCTGGGCCCACCGATCGTCCGGTCCAACAGGCCACTGATCGCCAGCGCCTGGTCTCGCACCAATTCGGCAGGAAGTCGAAATCGAGGCCCCCTCGCAAGCCATCGATTCTCGGGATCGCGCTGCCAAGATTCGGGCCCCGCAGCTGCCGTCTGCCGGTACGCTCGGCTCATCACGATCGCCTTGTGGATCGCTTTCATATCCCAGGGATGCGCGGCCACTCCATCGATCGCAGGAAGCTGACTGCCACTTTGAAACTGGCTGGCCAACCAGTCCAGCAGCTTGGGATGGCTGGGGAAGTCGGCCTGCGAACCAAGATTCTCGGTCGACTTGACTAGCCCCTGACCAAAAAAGTGCTCCCAGGCTCGGTTCACCCAAACCCTTGCGGTCAACGGGTTGGATCGATCGACGATCCACCTAGCCAACCCCAACCGATTCATCGGAGCCCCCGGCGGCATGGGAGGCAGCGCTGCCGGCAGCCCCGCCTCCACCTGCTCGCCCGGCTGATCGTATTGCCCTCGCACCAGCAGATGGCTTGGGCGCTTCGGCCCCTCGCGCATCACCATCACCGTCGGAAATGCCGCTCGCAGCGATTCGATCTGCTTGTCGACTCTCCCAAGTTCCCCCTGCGCCTTGGCGATGGGCGTATCGGGCTGCATGCGATAGAGCCCCTCCAGCGCCTTCCAATGATCTTCGTTTCGCGCCGCCGGATCCACTGCCACCGCTTCTCGCATGGCCGCAGTCCAGATCGAACCTTCAAAGGGAAGCTGGCCTGCGGCACTTCCAGTCCAGTGGATACGGAATCGACCGATGTTGTGCTGGCTGAGGATGTCCTGATGCAGCTGCACCATCAACCTCGCCCCCGCTGGCAACTCGATCGGCTGATCCAGCAAAAACATCGCGCGACTAGGTTCCTTGCGAGTCGGTCCATCGACCGCCCAGCCACGGCCTGGCGTCCGCGCGACGATGTTTTGAATCTCCCAATCCTTCTGCGAATAGGTCGCCTCCGCCCGCGTGAAAACCAACTCCTTCGGCTCTGACCATCCCGGCGCCTCCAGTTTGGCCTCCACTCGCCCAAGGACAAAATTTCCATTCGCATAGCGCCCAACACTTTGCACAGGCAGCGACGGGTCGGGCAGACACTCCAGCAACAAACCGCGAAACGCATGGCCACCCAGCGACCCACTCAACGCATAGAGATCATGAGTCGGATTTTCCCCGCTGGCCAGATAGCTGCCATCCTCCTGAAGGGTCAGGGTCGATCCTCGTCGGGAGACCGCTTCCTCCAACCCCCATGGCAACCAAACCGAATCGTTCTCGGATGCCAGCTGCTGCAGCTGCGGCTCCCAGGCCACCAGTCGTTCCCGCAGGCTTCGCTCCTCGGTCGCCACCAGATCGTTCGATTGTCGGCGCAATGCCTCCAGCCGATCCAGCTGCTCCTTCTGTGCTGCCGTCGGTACCGCCATCACCGGCTCGGTGTTGCGGGACTCCCCTTGCAGCGTCCCCGCTTCGGGCACGTTATTGAAGAAGGCAAAGAACTGATAAAACTCTTTTTGCGAAATCGGATCGTACTTGTGGTCGTGGCAGCGACAGCAGTTGAACGTCAGTCCCAGCCACGCCAGCCCCGTCGTCTCCACGCGATCAATCACCGTCTCCGCTCGCCATTCCTCGGCGATGATCCCACCTTCCCCATTGAGCCGATGATTGCGATGGAAACCAGTCGCCACCACCTGCTCGGTCGTCGCCTCTGGCAACAAATCCCCAGCTAGCTGCTCGATCGTGAATTGGTCGAACGGATGGTTCCGATTGAGCGTCTGGATCAACCAGTCGCGCCACGGCCATTGGTAACGACTGCTGTCGATCTGATAACCGTTGCTGTCGGCGTAGCGCGCCAAATCCAGCCAGCGGATCGCCATCCTTTCACCGTAATGCGGGGAGGCAAGCAGCCCATCGACCACCCTCTCGTAAGCATCTGGAGTTCGATCCGATACGAACCGATCCATTTGCTCGGGCGTGGGCGGTAACCCCGTCAGGTCCAGGCTCAATCGCCGAAGCAACGTCTCCCGATCCGCCTCGGGCGACATCCGCAGGCCTTGTTCGGTCATTCTTTCGATAAGGAACCTGTCGATCGCCGTCAGCGCATCGGAACTTGTTCCTGGGACGGCATCTGGTGCGACTTCAGGAATCGGTGGTTGAACGATCGGCTGGAATCCCCAGTGCCCCGCGTAGGCAGCCCCCTCGGAGATCCACCGTTCAAGGACTGCCTTCTGCGCTTCGGTCAACTCCTTTCCCGATTCAGGCGGCGGCATGACCAAAGTGGGATCGGTGCTGCGAATCCGCTCCACCAATCCACTTGCCTTCAGGTCGTGAGGAACCACCGCCCGCTGACCACTATCCAGCTGAGCCGTCGCGCTTCCCTCCAGATCCAATCTCAGTCCCGCCTGACGCTGCCCCTGGTCTGGACCGTGGCACTGAAAGCAATGGTCTGACAGGATCGGCCGGACCTCCCGCAAGAACCGCTGCGACGCCTCCGGTTGCTCAGCCATCGCCATGCTGGCCGCCGCAAAAGAAAAGATGCAGCAGCACCCAAGCCAACGACCGATATCAAGCCAACGCATGGAGGGATCCTGTCGCTACCAATTTGTCCCGTCAGCCGGTTCTTCCAAATCTTCGAAGACTACTGGCCACCCTTCTTCTCTTTCAGCTTCTCAGCGATGAAGTCGGTTAGCTTTTCGCCCCGCAGCTCTTTCGAAGTCCCAAGGATTTGGCCCGAGTCGCCGTCGACGAGAAGGACGAACGGAATCCCGCTGACATCGTACTGGGCACCCAGCTTGGTATCCCAACCCTTCCCCTCATAGACCTGCGTCCATGGGAGCTCTCGGTCCTTCAGGAACTCGCGGACCTTCTCTTCCTGGCCCTCCTGATCAAAACTGATCCCCAGGATCTCAAAACCCTCCTTATGCCAGTCGTCATATGCCTTCTTGACATTCGGCAGCTCGGCGATGCACGGACCACACCAAGTAGCCCAGAAGTCCAGCATCACTAGCTTGCCTGCATACTGTTTCGGAAACTCGATCGCCTGACCATCCAGATCGGTAGCAGCGAAGGGGAGAGCCGACTTGCCCAGCCGCAGGTCGGGAGGCAGCGGCAATTGTGGCAGTTCCTCGTCGGCCTTCCTCAGCGACAGCTTCCCTTCCTTGACTTCAAGGACCATCGTGGAGCCAGTGAAGTTGAACGGCTTGCCCATCGCCACCATCTCGTAGTTGCGGCTGACCTCGCCATTGCCATCGCGGTCGATCGGAAGCGTCGAGTCCGACTCCAGCGACCCAGCCGAGAATGTCTGCAGTTTCTGTCCATCGATCTCAAAGGCATACTCGTAGCCGAAATCGGCATACCAGAGCAGCGTGTTGGCCAGCGGAGCCCGACGTGGATCCTTCGGATCGAATCGGTAGCAATTGATCTTCCCAAGATCTCCACCCCCAAGATCAATCTTGGAACCACCGGTATACATCGTCAGTTCCCCCTGCTCCCTAGGCTCCCAAGTCGCCTGGGGGTCGTTCGTCAGATCACCGTCGCCGTTGGTGTCGATCCACAAACGATTCGGCCCTTCCTCTGGCTGATCGATCACAAAGGCCCAGGATCTATCTCCCAAAATCAATTTGCCATAGCCCGGCTTCACCAGACCTTCGGGCGCCACCTGGACGATCGACGCTTCCTGATCCATCTCCGCGCGAATCGGACGATACCCGCCAACTCGAGCCGTCACCCCCTCGCCAAGAAACTTCTGTTCCACCTCCCCAGCCTGACCGGCGGCGAGGGTGCTTCCCAACAAAGCGATCGCAAGGGGAAAACGACGAAGGAAGTTCGAATTTGCTCGCTTCATGGCTACCTTTCGGAAAGAAGATGTTGGCAAGGAAAACCCCCTCGATGGGATGTTCCATGGCGAAAGAGCGAATCGCCGACAGCACGCCAATGGCGATGACTCGGTTGTTCACGGCTTCCAGAGCCCCACTCTAGCGAAAGGAACCGGGCGTGGCAATTTTCGATCGCCAGTCGCCTGCTGCGAAGATCGCGCCAAATCGACCGTCCAGACTGCTTCTTTTCGCTCTTTTTCCCGTTTTGTCCCTAACGGTTTTTCAGGCCATCGGTACGATGGGGGCGACCTGACAGTGAGGGTAGCCCCTGTGCTGACAGTGGATTGAGGCCTGCGATTGTCGATTTGGCCATCGGATTGCGTCGAGAAAAGGGATTAGTGTTCTGCATGTCGGAAAAGGACGAATCGAACGAGTTGCCACAGGAGCCACTTCCTCTAAAAGAAGCCGAACCGATCGAGTTGGATTCGGTGCCGATAACGGAGGAAAATCTGCCCCAGGAGGCAGAGTCGGAAACATTGCAGGTTGGCGAACCCACCGTAGCCCAAGTCGAACCACCGGTCACTGCCCAGCCCGCCCCTTCGGGCAATTCCTTCAATGACTTCGGGCTCGATCCGCGTATTGTGCGAGCTGTCGAGGCAGCTGGCTACACGCAGCCTACGCCGATTCAGGCCAAGACGATTCCCCATCTGATCAAAGGACGCGATGTGCTGGGGCAGGCACAGACCGGTACCGGAAAAACCGCTGCGTTTGCCCTCCCCTCCCTCCATCGCCTCGATCCCGAAATCCCTACGGTTCAGGTTCTGGTCCTCACCCCCACACGGGAACTTGCGATTCAAGTCGCCGACTCCTACACGAAGTACGCCTCCCAAATGCGGCGCGTTCCTATCGCCTGCATCTATGGCGGACAAGACTACCAGATCCAGTTCCGGCAACTGGACGGCGGTGCCCAGATCGTCGTCGGTACCCCCGGTCGCATCATGGACCACATGCGGCGAGGCTCCCTGGTGCTCGACGCCCTCCAATGCCTGGTGCTCGATGAAGCCGACGAAATGTTGAAAATGGGTTTCGCCGATGACGTCGAATGGATCTTGAATCAGACCCCTGGCAGCCACCAGACCGCTCTGTTCTCAGCGACGATGCCCGAGCCGATCCGGCGGATCGCCAGTCAGCATCTGAAGGAACCGGCTCACGTCAAAATCGCTCAACAATCCGCCACCGCCGATACGGTGCGCCAACGCTATGTAGTCGTCACTCACGAAGATCGTCCCGCTGTTCTGGCAAGATTGCTGGAGGCGGAGCCGACCGACGGAGTGCTGGTTTTCGTTCGCACCAAGATGGCCTGCGAACCGCTGGCCGATTACCTGCGAGAACGTGGCTTTCGCGTCGCTGCACTCCATGGGGAAGTCGCACAGCGACAGCGGGAACGAGTCATCGATGGTCTGAAGAACAACCGGATCCAAGTCGTCGTCGCCACCGACGTAGCGGCCCGAGGACTCGATGTGCAACGAATCAGTCATGTGATCAACTACGATCCCCCCAATGACAGCGAAGTCTATATCCATCGCATCGGACGAACCGGCCGCGCCGGAAGAAGCGGCGAAGCGATCCTGATGGTCAGCCCTCGCGAACGAGGCCGATTGAGGCTGATCGAGAAAGAAACGCGACAGACAATCCAGCCGATGGAAGTCCCCAGCAACCGACAGATCAACAAGAAGCGCGTGCAGCAGTTCCACGACCAGATCGATCAAGCTCGCGAACATGCCGACGTCGAATCGTACAAGTCGATTCTGGAACAGTACCAGCGAAGCCACGAAGGTATTCCTCTAGAGGAAATCGCAGCAGCCCTCGCCGTTCTTGCACAGCAAGGTAAGCCTTTGCTGGAACGCGACACCATCCCTAATCTAGAATTCTCGCGGGAACGGCCAGGCAAGGAAAACCTCCGAGGCGATCGCGCTACCGACCGACCTCGCGACGCCCGTCGCGGACCCCCTGTCGCCGAAGGAATGGAGAGCTATCGAGTCGATGTCGGTCGACGCCACGGCGCTACCGTCGCGAAACTGGCTGAAACATTAGCCAGTAGCTGCGGTATCAGCATCGAAGATGTGGGAAGAATCCATATCGAAGAGGATTCCAGCACGGTCCAAATGCCCGAAGGACTGCCTCCTGATCTTCTGAGATTGCTCCAACAGCAACAATTTCAGGGCCAGCCGCTTCGGATGCGGCGATGTTTCGAAGGTCAACAGTTCGCAGGTCGCGGCGCGCCAAGCTTCCGACGATCGTTCAGCGGCCCCCGCGCCGGCGGACCTCGTTCGTCAGGCCCAAGAAGCGGTGGACCTCGCGATGCTGGGCCTCGGGCAGGTGGCCCCCGCTCCGGTGGACCCCGCCCCGGCGGACCTCGCTCGGCTCGTGGACCCGGACGCTTCGACGATCGACCACCACGTCGCGGTCCCCGCCCTGGCTCCGATGGTCCCCAGGGGCCACGTCCTCCACGGAAACCAAGAAACGGTTGAGCCAGTCTTCCGCCGACGCCTTCGTGAATCTTCTGGAGGGACGCGATCCTAGCTACAATCGACCGGTGTTTTAAACTTCGTTCGACGACTC